>JBCDHV010000042.1:0-13331 GCA_038749615.1 Bacteroidota bacterium | reverse complement strand
GCCGCGCCGGCCATGAATCCGCAGGGTCAACGTCACGGCTTGCCCGGGAATCTCGACGTCTGCGCTCGCCCGAGCCTCCACCATAGCAAACCTAGCCGCCTCCCGGTCGAGCGCCTCCACGATTTGCAGCGCCGAATGATCAGGGAAGAGGGCCGGCAGTGCTTCGTCGGGCGGGGTGACGGGCTGGCGGGTAGCTGAGCAGCCGGCGAGAACGAGAAGCAGAAGCGTGAGGGCGAGGGGTCTCAAAAGATGTGAAGGGTTTGGTTTAGAGATCAGCTTTCGCCCGTTCAAGCCGTTCGAACGTTTCAGGATCCAGCGCGCCGGCATCCACGGCTTGTTGGAGATGCTTGACAGCCAAGTCAGGCCGGCCCATCTGGAAGTAGACCCAACCCAGGGTGTCGAGGAAGAGGGGATTCACGGGATCGGACTCGACAGCGCGGGCCGCCATCCGAAGCGCCTCGTCGAGCCGTTCGTTCTGTTCAGCCAGCCCAAACGCGTAGGCGTCGAGGGCCACAGGATCGTCCGGAGCCGCATCGAGTGCAGATTGGAAGGCCCGCTCGGCATCTGGCCAGTTGCCCAAGGTCTGATGGGCGAAGCCTTGAACCGTGAGCAGTTCGGTGCGTGTGCCAAGGGCATCGGGCGCTTCCGTGTCCGCCAGGACATCGAGGGCATCCTGTGTGTACAGCACGGCATCCCGCGGCCGGCCGGCGTTGAGTGCCGCGTACGCTGCGAGCCGCAGCAGGGGCAACTGCCCCGGGAAGAGCATCGTGCCTTCCTCCGCTACATCGAACGCACGGGCGTCGAGGCCGGCTTGGAGGTACGCATCGGCGGCTTGGGCCCAGGCGTCCTGCCGGCGAGGGTCTTGCGCGAGGGCTCTCGTGAGTGCGTCGCCCGCCTCCTCGAACCGGCCCTCGAGCAGGCGGAGCCTGCCAAGCATGAAGAGCGCCGACGGGGCGTCGGGGTTGCCAGAGAGGACGTTTGCTAAGAGCTCGTCTGCCACGCGCACAGCGGCCGAGTCGTCGGGTGCCCGTTCGACGCGGGCCAGGGCGCGGTCGAGTTGTTCGGCTGGGGTGAGCTGAGTGTCATCGAGGCCGGCGAGGAGCGCATCGGCCTGGGCCGGCTTGCCAAGGTCACGGTATAGATCGGCCAGGGTGAGGAGGGCGTCGGTATCGGCCGGATGTTGGTTGACGACGGTTTCGAGGGTCTCAGCCGCCTGGAGCGTAGCGCCGGCATCCATGTACGCATCGGCGAGGGCACGGAGAATGTCTGCGTTGGCCGGCTCGAGGAGCCGCATGGCTTCCAGGGTTTCGAGCTGCCCGTCGAGGTCGTCGAGTTGATCGTAGAGTTGGAGCATCTGCTCACGAACGAAGAGATCGTCGCCTGCTCGTTCGATAAGCTGTGCATAGACGGCAAGGGCCTCATCCTGCGCGTTCAGGGCCGCTAAGACATCCGCCAATCCAAGCCCTGTTTCGAGATCGGCCGGTTGTTGCGCGAAGAGCGCCCGGAATGTGTCCGCAGCGTCTTCCAATTGGCCCGTGTTCATCTGCAGCCGAGCAAGCGACACCCGATACGAGGGCGTCTCTGGATCTACATCGATCGCCCGCGCGAGGTAAAACTGCGCTGCCCTTGCGTCGTCCATCTGCTCGTAGGCTTCGCCCAGGGCAGCCAGGACAGCCGGCTGATCCGGGACGAGCTCCAGGGCTTCGAGGTACAAGCTGGCGGCGCGTTCCGAATCACCCGTGAGGGCGCGCGTCAACCCCCGAATGAAGAGGCGCTGTGCCTCGGCAGCGTTGACCGTATCGGCCGCAGCCGGCGGCGGCGCGACCTGGACTGGCACCGCGATGGAATACGACGGACCCGGCGCGAACGTTGTGGCGCAGCCGGTTGCGGCTCCCAGAAGAACAAGGAGTACGGGAAGAAAAGGAGAGGGCGAAGGGTGACGCATAGTGAGGCCTCAGTCCAGCTGCACAGGGAGAGCGAAAGTTCGGAACGCGCGAAGCGAATTGCTAGACGGCTGGGCGGTTATTGGTTGGGCAGTCGGGCAGGGCTGTTTCACCCGCTGAATCTCACTTAATCTCTCAATGCGAGAGGGGGTATATCAAAACGGGATGAAGTGGAGGCAGGTTCTGAGTAGCATTCAAGAAAGGATTTCAATATTAATATTTATAAACGCTTACATCTAAGATATGCAACCCTCTTTTCGAGACCGAAATCAACTTTGGCACACGCTTTGTCAAACTAGGGGGTGTCCAGTAAGGCTCCACTGTTCATCCTGAACCGAGAGATTGATGACGCGCCGCATCGCACACATGATGACCTCGACCATCGGCATCGTCGCGCTCTTTTGCGCCCTGACGCTGTCGCTCTCGACGGCCCTCTACGGGGTCTCGTTGGCTGCTCAACAAGCGCCGGTCGAACAACACGACTATGACCACTTTCTGACCGACAAAGGCAAACGTGATGTCGGTGCAGAAAAACCCAGCGAGGAAGCCTAGACCAATGCCTCCGGTCTCCTTCTTCGTAGCCCATCTCGGGCGTTGACCCACCACCCGGCAACCGCCGGTATCGAGTGACGGCAGGCCCCTCCTCCTGCCTACTTGCCTCCAAAAGCCCCTTCCGCTGCCTCCGGAAGGGGCTTTTTTCGTTTCGTGGTTGGCGGGACGCTCGCGGGGCTTTCGCTTCGCTCAGATGGAAGTGTGGTCAGGGGGATGCGTGGATGGGTGAGGCGGTTCGCTTCGCTCGGGATCCGTTGATGATTGCCCGGCACAAGGCACGGTGGATGTGCTGCGACATCCCGGTCGCCGTGATAGATCACGGCGCTACGGGTTCGGGACAAAGAGCACCTGTTACCCGCTACTCGTCCACCCGCCACGTGAGCGCAGCGAACCTACCCAACCAACCGTTCTGCGATCGCGAGGGCGGCAGTTGCGGCGGGGGAGGGGGCGTTGACGACGTTGACGACGCGGCCGGCGGGTTGGACGAGGAAGTCGTCAACCAAGGTGCCATCGGGGCGCAAAGCCTGGGCACGGACGCCGGCCGGTGCGGCGATGAGGTGGTGCGTCCGGATGTCTGGCACGAGGCGTTGGAGGGCGCGTACGAACGCTCGCTTGCTGGCCGAGCGCCACATTTCGCCGAGACCGGTGCGCCAGTATTTGGCGGCCAGCCGCAGGAAACCGCCGTAGGTCAGCGTCTCGGCTAGTTCTGCCGGGTCAAACGAGGTTTTCTCATAGCCCTCGCGTCTGAAGGCAAGCACAGCATTTGGGCCACACTCAACGCCACCGTTGACCATTTTGGTGAAGTGAACGCCCAGAAATGGAAAGCTTGGGTCGGGAACTGGGTAGATCAAGCCCCGGCAAACCGGTTCGGCCTCGGGGGTGAGTTCGAAGTATTCGCCGCGGAATGGAACGATTTGCGCCGGCGGTTTGATGCCACTCATGTGGGCCACACGGTCCGAGTACAAGCCGGCACAGTTGAAGACCGTCTCGGCCTCGACGGCTCCCCGGTCGGTCTCCACGACGGTGGTGGAGGCTCGGTGATCGAGGCCCAAGACTCGGGTGCTCAGCCTCACGTCTCCACCTGCCTCCTGGATGCGTTCGGCTAGCCGCCGGCAGACGGCGACGTAATCGACGATACCCGATTCCGGAACGTGGATGGCTTCGATACCCGCCACGTGCGGTTCGATTTCCCGGAGCCGGCGGGCGTTGATCCACTCGCACGTCACGCCGTTGGCCTTGCCGCGTTCGAAGATGCGGCTGAGGGCCGGCAGTTCTTCCGGGCGCGTCGCGACGATGACTTTGCCGCAGCGTTCAAACGGAATCTGTTCCGCTTCGCAGAACGCCTCCATCATGGCTTTTCCGCGCCGGCAGGTCGTGGCCTTGAGCGAGCCGGGCACGTAGTAGATGCCGGAATGCAGCACGCCCGAGTTGCGCCCCGTCTGGTGAAACGCGACTTCCGCTTCCTTCTCCACTACGGTCACCCGCCGCCCCTGTTGGCTCAGCCGATACGCCGTTGCCAACCCTACGATGCCGGCTCCGATGACGACGGTATGCTGCCGGCCTCGGGTTGCGGACGTACGTGGTGGCGAAGCAGCTTCCAAAGCAGGGGCAGCAAGTGGCGCGTCGATCATGGCACGGGAGACGATGAGGTAAACGTGGATCTACTCAGTTTACCTATCGCCTCATCCCAGCCTGCCGGCTGAAAATGTGGCACGTGTTGCAGCGTGGCAGGTGTTGGTTCGCTACGCTCACGTTGCGAGTGGCCGCGTAGCGGGTAGCAGGTGGATTGAAGCCCGCGGCACGGCACCGGAACCCAAACATCACGTGCTAGCCGCCACTTGTACACCCGCTACGTGAGCGCAGCAAACCGTGAGCCTGCCTCAATCCAGGACCAAGATCCGGCCGTAGATGAACTCGAAGCTGAAGCTTTTCTGAACGGTTCGGCGCTCGAGGTATTCCGCCACTTTTTGGAGACGTTTCGGGATGGCCATGATGCGCTCCTGCGCCTTCTGGCCCGCTTCATTGAGGCCCGTGAGCGAGTCGATTTTCCAGTACTTGATCGCACCCTCGACGATGCGCTTGTAGTCCCACGGTCCGTAGATGCCCACGCGGCGGACGACGTCGGCCATCTCTTTGAAGTCGGGCATGCTCACGCCGGGCATCTCGATGCTCGGGAGGATATCGAGGGCGGACTTGAGCGCCTGGTTCGGGTCGACTTCCAGGATGGCTTCGAAGATGCGGCGATAGAACGTGAAGTGTTTGGCTTCGTCCGCGGCTACGCTGCGCAAGATGCCCTTCAGGAGCGGCTCTTCATCGCCGGCGAGTTTGCCGGTGTTTTGGTGCGAGATCTGGGTGGCTCGTTCCTGAAGCGTAGTGTAGACGAAGACCTTGTAGGGGTCTTTGTCCCAGTCAGGCGTGAAGCCGGCGGCCTGATAGGCGTACTGCATCATCTCGATTTCCTGGAAGCGGAAAAGCCGCGCGTCCCGTGCATAATCGCGCAGGATACAGCCGTGCCGGTCTTCCTCGGCGGTCCACATGGTGTTCCACTTGAACCAGATGCTGTCATCGCCGAGGTAGCGGGAGAGCAAACGGTGGAAATGAGGGAGGCCTTCTTCGGTGAGGAGGTTGAGGGCTACCGAGACTCGCGTCGAGTCTTTGAGGCTGCGGGCGCGCTCGCGGAGCTTGATGATGAAGCTCGGGTCGTCCTCTTCGGTCCGCTCGTCAGCCGGGATGAATTCGCTTGGGAACCAGAGCCGGCGTTTCCTGAGGTGGATCTCCATCTGCTCGGCTGCGATTGGCTCAATTTCTCGTAGCACTTCGGCCTTGGAGCGCGAGTGGTACTCCTCGTTCTTCTCTGCGGGAACGACGATTTCCATGGGGTTGGGTATGCGGCAGTCGGGCTGCCTGTGTAAAAGGCGGAAGGTGGTGGTGAACCCAAAATATACCCCGAGAAACCCGTCTCTCATTTCGAAATCGGATAACGCTGTTAAGGATACGAGCAGCGTGAGCTGCTTGTATCGTTGGGCAGTTGGGCAGGAGGCTCGCCTTGCTCGCTGTGGGTGGGCGGGTTGGTTCGCTTCGCTCTGGGTCGGTGGGTGATGGCCCCGGCACCGTAGCGCCGTCATCCATCGCGGCGACCGGGATGCCGCAACGCGTTCACGCGTGTGCGTCCACCACGCCCCCGGAGCGTCAGGCGATCGGCCCGATGCCGGCATGATCCAACGTTGCGATATCCTAGGACCCGTTGTGATGGATCACGACGCTACGGGGTTGCGCCGTTTTCCAGGGGGTGGTATCCGGCCGCCAACCACCCAACCACCCAACCACCCAACCACCCAACCACCCAACCCCCCAACCACCCCAACAACAAACCACCCAACCACCCAACCAACCAAAAAATTTTTACGCGGGGCTCACGAGCTGAAACGACCAACACATGCCTCCAATATCTCAGGTGGCCGAGCCGGCACTCCTCATGCCGGTTTGCCACATCCTGCCTCCTCCGCCGTGTTGCCTCAGCCGGCGGGACTGAGATAGATTTGATTGTAGACGGCTAAGCAAGGACTCGGGCATGGCATTCCACCCACCACGTGGAACTGTGCGCAGACCTCGATGGCGCGTTCTGCAGTCTCAATAGCCTCCTCCATGGCTCAGCACCAGATCCTCGTGATCACGTTCGTCGTGGTCGTCATTGGGATGGCCGTCCTCACGGGTGTCGGCGCGTACAACGCAAACGCGACCAAAGAGAACTGGGACCAACTTCTGCTCGACGCGCACCGCATCGCCGGCGACGTACAGCAGTGGAAATCACGGCCCGAATTGTTCGGCGGAAGCCCCGACGACACGAAGAGCCTCGAAGCCGACTTTCGTGGCGTCGACTTCCGCGATCTTCCGTACACGCCCGAGCGGATTCTCGGTACGCCCGGCATGTGCTTTACGAACCTCAACGGCAACTACCACCTCGTAGCCACCGTCGACGGTGCCGTCATAAGCGCGTACAACCTTCAGTACGATAATCTCGTGACGATCCGAATCGAGGGTCCACTGGAAGAGCACATCATCGTCTCTGGTGAACCCCAAGACCTCGTCCGCGGCGGCCGTCTCATGGATGGCTCTGCCGATCAGATCGTCGAGCCGCTCCCGTGTGAAGTCCCTACTCCAAGCCCGCCGGCGTTTGATCTACGTGTACCAGGATGGCGCGGGTGATGGTGACGAGGGGATGAGTGGTCAGGTGGATGGGATGAGGAGTGGGTAGAAAAGATGTGTTGAAATAGTTGCCCAATTTCAGTGCGTTTTACGCATGTCTGTGTGTGAACCCTCACAACAAACGCAGGCGTGAACGCATGGGACTGATCAAGCGACACCAGGATTTGGATGTCTACTGGAACGCTGTAGGGCTGGCATCCGAGCTTTACTCCCGCACAACCCGCTGGCCAAAAGAAGAGCAGCGCGCGATGACGGATCAGGTTCGGCGGGCAAGTCGGTCCGTGTGTAGCAATTTGGCCGAAGCATGGGGCCGGCGAGCGTACGTCAACAGCTTCAGAGCCAAAATCGTTGACGCCATCAGCGAGGCATGTGAAACCTCATGCTGGATCGACTTGGCCGCTGAGATTGGCTATTTGAACGCGGAAGAAGCCAAACACTTTTCGGACAGGTGCGAACACATCATCTCGCAACTTCACGCCATGCGTATCCACGCAAAACGCTGGAGTTACAATGCCTCCTGAGTACAGAGGCCTCGAACAGACTCATCTACACACCCACGAAGCCTCTCGTGCACTCGTCCACGAAAAAAGCCGGCTTCGCCCCCCGGAGGCAGAGCCGGCTTGATTAAGCAGCTGAGCAGAGAGCGTCAGCTTGCTTTTTTGTAGATGCCACGATGGTTCACATGGCCGATGTAGCGGCCCAGAACGCGGACTTCCTCGAAGACATCGGGGTTAATGTGAACGTCTGGATACTCGTCGTTGGCTGGCTCTAGGCGGATACCGCTTTTGTCGTGGTAGATCCGCTTCAGGGTCGTTTGGCCCCCGTAGAGCACCGCGCCGATACCGCCGTTTGGAATATCATCGTCGATCAGGAGCACGAAGTCGCCGTCGTTGATGTCGGCACCGATCATCGAGTCGCCCTTGACGCGGATGGCGAAGATCCGGTCGAGGTTGGGAAAGAGCATGTCGAGCGTGATCTCGCCGAGTTCGGCCTCGACGGCGTCTTGCAGCGGGCCGGCGGTGATGATGCCTCGGATCGGGATGCCGACGCGGGCCGTGCGGAACGGACGCTGATCGGTGAACTGATACGAGCCGCTCTCTCGGCGGAGGTATCCTTTCTTCATGAGCGCCTGCAGATTCTGCGTGACGCTGTTCGGCGAGCGGTAGCCGAAATGATCGACCATCTCGCGATACGTCGGCCACACCCCTTGGTCTCGGATGTGATCGATCAGATAGGACATGAAGGCGTTCTGCTTCGAAGTCAGGGTGCGCCGGCTCATGGGCTGTGGAGTCTAGGCCGGCGGCAATCGTGCAACGTGGGCGCGCCGGTCAGGTCGGAAGGGCCTGCGTCAAGACGTCGCCTCAGTACGCGCAGGCTTTATGAAAACATATGTGTCATTATGTAAGCATATTTTTTAATGCTGTCAAGCCCAGGGCCGGGTTTTGTACTGTGTTTTCTATGTGTTTCACAGTTCCGGCCAACGCTTTCGGGCTTCGGCTCTGCCCGCGTGCCTATTTCTGGTGGTGGTTGGCCAGTGCCATCAGAAGCCCGCCCGCCACGCTCACGTTGAGGGATTCGGCTGGCCCGGTGAGCGGAATCGACAGCGTGAAGTCGCAGGTGTCCTTGACGCTGGGCCGCATGCCGCTCCCCTCGCTGCCCATGACGAGCGCGAGCGGACGGTCCCAGTCGAACGCCCATACGCCGGCTTCTCCGCTTCCATCTGCGCCGGCCACCCAGTACCCGCGCTCCTTGAGTTGCAGCAAAGCCGATCGGAGGCTGGAGGTCCGCGCTACATCGATCCGGCTCGCGGTGCCGGCGCTCGCTTTCATCGCGACGGCCCCCAGGGGTGCCATACCTCGTTCGGGCACGATCACACCGGCAAACCCGAACGCGACGGCACTCCGCAGCAGTGCACCGAAGTTGTGCGGGTCTTCGATGCCGTCGAGAACCAAGAGCCTGGGTTTGAGCTCGCGAACTTGGTCTGGCCCGGTGGCGACTTCGTTGAGCATCTCTTCCAGATCCGCGTACGCGACAGCCGCTGTCACGAGCACGACGCCCTGGTGGCTGCCGCCGCGCGACATCTGGTTCAGCTTCCCTGCCGGCACGAACTGAAACGGGATGCTGCGCTGCTTGCACGCCTTTCGCATGGCATCGACGAACCCGCCCGCCATGCCTTTCCGGATGAGCAGTTTCTCGACAGGGACAGATGGATCAGCAAGCGCCTCGCGAACCGGATTGCGGCCGATGATGGTCATTCGGTTGGATGGTTGGATGGGGTTTGGTTGGGCGGTTTGTTGCAAGAGCGAAGAACTAGGCCCAACCGCAGAGAGCGGAGCGAACGTACCAAAAAACTATCCAACCGTGAACAACACCTTGACCGCTTCTTTTTGGCGGAGGAGGTCTACGCCGGCTAGGTAGGCGCTCATCGGGAGGGTGGTGGAGACGAGGGGACGGAGGTCGAGGTGGCCGGCAGTGATGTGATCCAAGGCGCGGTGGGCTTGCGCTTTGGTGTGGGTGCCGTAGCCCATGAGCGCGAAGCCGCCCCACCACTGATTCGGGCCGAACGCGATGGTCTCACGCAACACGCCGAAAATCGAGAGCGGACCGCGTACGCACGTCATCAGGGCTTCGATGGAGACCTTGAGGCCGGTCGTGTCGATGCCCGCGTCGAAGGCCTCTTCGCTCAGCCGATCCGCGGCAAGTTGGGGAGCTCCAGGGGGAACGGCAACGCATCCGAGAGCCTCGGCGATGGCTCGGCGTTGGGGCAGTGGATCGACGCCCACCACCTGCGTTGCCCCGTACGCCTGGGCCAATTGCACGGCGATCAGGCCCGCCGGCCCAAGCCCGCCGATGACAACGCGTTTGCCATCCAACGGCGCTACGCGCAGTACGTCGTCGAAGGAGCCTTGGACGCACATGGCCAATTCGAGCGACGCAATACCGGCCACGGGCAGGTCGTCAGGTATCGCCAGCAGATGATCGGCGAGGACGGGGACGCGCTCGGCGTAGCAGCCCTGCCGCCGGCCACCGGGATCCCGCCAGGCAGCCACGCGCTGGCCCGCATCGAGCGTTTCCACGTCGCTGGCCACCCGCATCACGCGGCCGACCATCTCGTGGCCCGGTTCACCGGGGATGTACGGGTACGAGAACGGCCGGTCGGCGAACATCGGCTCGCCGGAGACGACGTGGAGGTCCCAGTGCGGGCATGTCGTGACGCCTTCGACGGTTACGAGGACTTCGCCGGCCTGCAATTCTGGCTCTGGAATATCGGTCCAGGTAGCTTTTCCTGGTTCGGAGACGACGAGCGACTTCATGGCGTGTGTGATGGGTCTGGTGTCCGCGCTATTCCCAATCGAGCACGACGCCTAGCGCTGGCCGTGCCGGGTCTTCGATCAAAGCCCACGCTTGCGCGGCTTGGGCAACCGGGAAGCGGTGGGTGAGCAGCGAGAGCGTGTCGAGATGGCCGCCGGCGATCAGGCGGAGGGTGTGCTCCATCCGGTCGGGCCACCAGCCGGAAACCAGATGGAGATGAAGCTCGCCGTAGCGAGGCGGCTGAAGCCGAAGCCGGTCGGCCGAGCCGTAGAAGCCGGCCGACACCAGGTGCCCGAACCGCTGCAACACGCCCTGGGCCGTTTCCATCACGTCGATGGAGCCGACCGTATCGACCACCACGTTGGCGGTTCCGAAGCGCTCGGTGACCCAGCCGGCCCAATCGGTCTGGCGTGCGTCGACGGTGTGCCTGTACGGGGGGCTGGCGAAGCGCCGCAGCCGGTCGGGGTGCCGGCCCACCAGCACCACCTCGGCTCCGCGCCACGCGAGCGTTTGGGCCGTCCAGTGCCCCACCATACCGTCCCCGACCACCACGGCCACGTCGCCGATGCGCACCTCGGGCCGGATGCCGCCGTTGTAGCCGACTTGCGCCAAGACCATCGGCGCGAACGCCAGGGGATCGACGCCGGCCGGCAGTTTCCACACGTCGCCGCGGCCGCACACGCTGGGGGAGACGTGGCCGGCATATCCGTGATGCATCCCCTCGACGCGGCCAATCGTGCAGAACACCGTTTCTCCGACGGCGAGGTCGTCGATCTCGTCACCCACCCAGTCGATGATACCGATCTTCTGGTAGCCGGCTACGACGGGGAAAGGAAGCGGATCACCCTCAGCAAATGGGGTGTCGCCATCGCTCCGCTCACCGCGGAGGTAGGAGCCCTCGGTGCCGTTGCTGATCCAGGAATGCGTGACGCGCACGACCACATCGGCCGGCCCCGGGTCCGGGCAGTCCACCGGCAGCACCTCGACGGTCCCCGGTGCGGTAAAAACGACGGCGGTACTTCTCATGATAGGTAGCGGTGTCGCCAACGCAGAGACGTAGCACGCTACGTCTTTACCGGTGGCCGCTTCGGTCGGAATGAGCGCGTCACACCTTGCCGATGGTCTCCACGGTCCGGCGGTGCAGGTGCGTCACGTAGCGTTCGTGTTCGGGTTTCATCAGCACGCTCCGAAGCAGCCGCGCGTGGTCTTGATCGACGCGGAGGCCGGCGTGCCGGCGGGTGAAGGCGACGGCCGTCTGGCGAAAAAGGCTCAGAAAGATCGGATCGTTCGGGTCGTTCATCAGCGTGTCGAACACGTCCGAAGAGCGCCGGTCGATGGCGGAGAGGGAGGTGTCTGTCGGGAAGAACGTGACGATGTCGAGATCCGGCTGCTGATAGAGCGTGACGCGATCCGAGGCGTCGATGCGGCCCGACCAGTCGCGCGCGGCCCGGATGCCGGCCGCCAGGATCGGCCCGAGGCCGGCATCCGCGGCGAGTGGGAGGCAGCGAAGCGTGAGCCAGAGTGCGCCGGCTGCCGCGCCGGCTCGCGAGCATTCGAGACTGATCTCGCCCAAATGCAGATCGGCCGAGGTGAAATAGGTGTAGGGCGAGTCGTGCTTGTAGAACCGCCCGACGCTGGGATCGCGGAAGAGCACTGCACCGCATCCATAGGGCTGGAGCCCGTGTTTGTGCGGGTCGACCACGACTGAGTCGGCCTCGTGGATCGCTTCGAAGTCCTTCGCCGCGTCGCCGAGCATGGGTTTGCCGGCCTCGTCCTGCGCATCCAGGAGCAGCCGGAAAAAGCCGCCGTACGCCCCATCGATGTGGACACGCGCACCGTAGCGCCGAGCCAGCGGAATCAGTTCCGCGATGGGATCGACGACCCCGAGGCCCGTCGTGCCCGGTGTAGCAACGACGGTGCCGATGGTACCCGTTTGCAGAAGCCGTTCGAGCGCGTCCAGATCGAGCCGGCCGTGGCCGTCGACGGGGACGCTGGTATGCGCCATCCCGAGCACCTCGGCCATCCGCCCGTGCGTGTAGTGCGCTTCTTCGCTGTGTGCGATCCCCTTGTCGGGATGCAGACACCGGCCAATCCAGAGCGCTTCGAGGTTGGCAATCGTGCCGCTGCTCGTGAGGTGGCCGAGCGCATCACCGGGAAAATCGAAGAGGCCGGCGAGCATTTGCATGACCTCCTTCTCCATATGGCTCGTGGGCGGCCCGCCATCCAGCGCGTGGTTGTTCGGGTTGATCCGCATCGCCGCCTCGTAGCCTCGGACCGCCACGGGATGGGGCGGCTTCAGCATCTGGCCGGCGTAGCGCGGATGGAAGAACGGGTAGTTGCCCATCAACCGCTCCGTGTACTCGCTCCACGCAGCCTCGAACGTCTCCTCCGAGACCTGGAGCGCCGGGTGTTCGGGCCGGTCGCCCCAGCGGGAAGTCCACGACGTGTCGAACGCTTCGATGAGGGGCGCGTCTGCCAGCTCGGGCGAGAGGGGATGGGCCATCGGACTTGCTCGTTCGAAAGTGCTCGTTTGGTGGGGGCTACTCAGCCGGAACGGGATCGCTGGCTTTCTTTCCCCAGCGCCACGCCATCACGGCCGCGCCGGCGAGGATCAGCACGACGGAGATGACTTCCGCCTGCGAGACTGCCAGCCCGAACAGGTCGTATTCGTTGTTGACGCGGATGCGTTCGATCAGGAGCCGTTCCAGGCCAGCGAACAGCAGATATCCACCGAAGAGCCAGCCGGCTTGGTGTGGCTTTTTCCGAAGTGCCCAAAGCACACCGAACAAGATCGACGCCATCGCAAACTCGTAGAGCATGGTCGGGAAGACGCCGTCCGTGACACCAACGACGCATCCTGTATCGCCTTGCCGGATGTTGTAGCTGATCGGGTCGATAGGCGTCTGGCCGGGGCCGAGCACGTTGTCAGGGAAAGTCTCGCTCCAGAGGAAGCCAGGAATCCAGGCGGGCTTGTCGGCCAGGTCCGAGCACACGCCCCAGTCGCCATCGCCGGCCAGGTAGCAGCCGATCCGCCCGATGCCGTAAGCGAGCATGAGACCGGGCGCAACGGCGTCGGCCATGATGGGCACGGGAATACCGACCTTGCGCACGTAGTAGGCAATGGCCAAGCCGGCGCAGATGAGGCCGCCGTAGAACGTCAGCCCGCCCGTCGAGAACAGCATGCCGACGGGGTTCAGGAAGAACTCGTCGAGGTTTTCCAGGATGTGAAACAGCTTCGAGCCGCCGATGCCGAAGGCCGCTGCCAGAACCGTGATGGTCCCCATGTGCTGCGACGGCTTCATCTCCGCCTTCTGCTTC
>JBCDHV010000041.1:0-13651 GCA_038749615.1 Bacteroidota bacterium | reverse complement strand
TCAGCAGGCCACGGACGTAGGCGACTTCGTCGTCGTTGATGCCGTGGCCGAAGTTGGGGTAGATACGTTTTTCCACCTCTGCGTCTAGACCAGCGAAGACCTCAGCGGTGCGCTCGACGCGGGCGAGCGGGATGTGGGGGTCGATGTCGCTGCACCCGAGGAAGACCGGGGTGCGGTCGAGAGAGCCGGCGTAGTCGAACGTCTTGTCGGCCGGTGGTTCGACCCCGGCGCGCTCGCCATTGCCGATCAATCCACCGCTCAGAACGACGAGGCCGGCGTAGCGGGTGGGATGCCGGGCGACCATCTCTGCAGCCAAACACGCGCCCTGCGAGAAGCCCAGCACTACGATTTGGTCGGCTGGTATTCCGCCCGCTTCCAAGTCAGCGACTGCGCTGTGCAGCATCGCGACGCCGTCAGGAATGCCCGGTTCGTTATAGCGAAGCGGTGCCAAGAAACTGTACGGGTACCAGGTGTATCCCGGGGCTTGAGGCGCGACGAACGCTACGTCTGGCTGCGCTAGGCCCTCCGCGAAGTCGAGCATGCCCTTCGCAGAGGCACCCCGGCCGTGAACGAGCAGACAAGCGGCCTTGGCGCGGGCGAGCGAAGGACCAGCGGAAGCGTGAAGGGACATGAGCGTGGAGATGATGGAGAGCGCGTGGATAGCGAGTAGAGACAAGGTTCAAGGCTTGCACACCCGTATGGGGAGTATGTATCCTGTACACACTTTTGCTCACAATGTAGCGTCCAAAGCGTGCATCACCTCCGCCAACACGGTCTGTTCCCGTTCGTCTGCCTGCTCCTGCTGGCTGGCCTCGGTATGCCGTGGCTGCATGAGATTTCGCACGCGCTGGAGTCCAGTGACGCACACGATCATGCCCATGGCGCGCATGGCGAAGTCCATGAGGCGCATGACGCAGCCCATGACGCTCAGGACAACTCCGCGCCTTCCGGCATCGCCCACACCGACGATACGTGCGCGACATGTGAGATCATCGGATCGTTGACAGCCGTCGAGGCTGGCCCGCCCCCCCGTCTGACCTTTCTTCATCTTTCCACGCCGCTCGCCTCACGGGCCGGCGTGCCTATCTCTTCGTCCGCGAGTGGATTCGATGCTCGTGGACCACCTGCTCTCCACCTCTAATCCGGAGCGCGTTCGCCCGTAATTGAAGCTCTACTGGCTTCGGGGCGAACCTCGTCGACGCTCCCCGTCCGTGCGTGGCCTCTGTTTCCCGCCACGCGCATCCCCCATGGCGTCCATCCTCTCTGGGCGTCGCGGCACGTCTGAGTGGGACTGGCAACACCGTCCCCATTCCTAGCACGATGCCGGCACAGACAGGGCTTCATGCTCGAGTGGTTGATCATTGGTGGAGGCGTGCACGGCACGCACCTCTCGCACGTCCTGACGAGCCGCGCCGGCTGGTCCAGACACAAGGTGCGCGTGCTCGACCCGCATGCGGCTCCGCTGGCTCGGTGGCAGCAGATGACCGAGAACGTGGGCATGGCGTTCATGCGCTCCTCGTTCGTGCACCACATCGGGCTTGAGCCTCGGGGGCTGGAGCGGTTTGCCGAGACGCCTGACGGGGCCGCAGTCGCACGCTTCGCCCATCCGTTCCGCCGGCCGTCGTACGCGCTGTTTCAACGCCATGCCCAGGCCGTCGCCGACGAACACAAGCTGGGCGATCTCCGGCTGCAAGGCCGAGCGTTGGGCTTGACCGCTACCAAGCGCGGCTGGCGCGTCGAGACCGATGCTGGGCCTGTAGACACGAAGCGCGTGCTACTCGCCCTCGGCCTGAGCGAGCAGCCCTGCTGGCCGGCCTGGGCGCGTCAACTGCGCAGTGCCGGCGCAAACGTACACCACCTATTCGAAGCCGGCTTCCGGCGTACAGATTTACGGGATTGGACACGGGCCGTCGTGGTAGGCGGTGGTATTTCCGCTGCCCAAGCGGCGCTCGCCCTGGCGAATCACGCTCCAGAGGCTATCCAATCCCCAGAGACGGTGACGGTTCTTTCTCGTCACCCGGCGCGGGCCCACCAGCTTGATAGCGATCCTGGCTGGTTGGGCCCAAAGCGCCTTCTCGCATTTCATCGCCAGCCGTGCCCCGCGCGCCGGCGAACAGCGATCAACCAAGCGCGCCACCGTGGCTCCATGCCGCCCGATGTCAAGCGGCGGCTTGGCTACGCGCACAGGATGGGCCGGCTGACGCATCACGTGGCCGGCGTTCGCAGCGCCGTGCTCTCGCGCTCTGGCCTGATCCGCCTGAACCTGGACCGAGCGCCCGGCTCGCTCGCTGCAGATTTGATCGTACTGGGCACGGGCTTCGAGGCCCGCCGGCCTGGAGGGCCCTGGCTCAACGAGGCCATCGAGACCCACAGCTTGCCTGTTTGCCAGGCCTGCGGCTACCCCATCGTGGACACAGGTCTTCAATGGGCGGAGAACCTCTTCGTCACGGGGCCTCTGGCGGAGCTTGAAATCGGGCCGGTCTCCCGCAACATCGCCGGCGCACGCCTGGCTGCTGAGCGGCTCGTCTACGCTGCGTGATCTTGGCTGCACCCAAGACCACGAACCCAAGACTACGAACCCACAACTATGAACCCATGACTCTGAACACGGGGCCGCTAGATGTTCTCATCGTCGGTGCTGGGCCGGCTGGATTGACCGCCGCGCTCGTGCTCGCGCGCGCAGGG
This sequence comes from Bacteroidota bacterium, assembly GCA_038749615.1. Classification (GTDB taxonomy): domain Bacteria; phylum Bacteroidota; class Rhodothermia; order Rhodothermales; family DATKEJ01; genus JBCDHV01. Next base: position 10,966 of record JBCDHV010000041.1, on the reverse strand, counting down.
CGCTCCGTTACCGTGCTCGACGGCGGGCCAGGGCGGAATGCGCCGGCCGCTCACAGCCACAACGTGTTTACCCGAGACGGTGCCCCGCCTGCTGACTTGCGGCGCATCGGGCAGGAGCAAGCTGAAGGCTACGGCGCTCAGTTCATCCAGGCTCGGGCCGTTGATGCTCAGGCCGATGCAGCCGGCGTCCGCGTTCACTTAGAAGATGGCCAAACGCTGAGTGCCCGCCGGCTCATCCTGGCGACGGGAGTTATCGATGAGTTGCCCGCTTTGCCAGGCCTGGATCAAGCGTGGGGCGAAACGGCGGTGCATTGCCCCTACTGCCACGGCTACGAGTTGAAAGGCCGGCCGACGGTAGTGCTAGGGCGCGGAGACACAGGATTTCATCAAGCGCATCTGCTCACAGGTTGGACCGATCAGGTCACCCTGTTGAGTAACGGCCCGGCCAACCTCACGGCCGAGCAGCACGAAGTGCTGGCAGAAGCTGGTATCTCGGTACGAGAAGACGACATCGAGCGATTGCACGTCGACGACCGGGCCGTGCAGGCCGTCGTCTTCACGTCCGGTGAGCGGATGCCGGCAACGGCACTCTACCTCGCGCCGGCTCAGCACGTGCGCGGCCCGCTACCCGATGCCCTGAATCTCGACCGCACAGAGGCTGGCCATGTGGCAACCGACGAGTTGGGACGCACGAGTGCGCCCAACGTCTGGGCCTGTGGCGACATGACGACGCCCATGCAAGCCGTCCAAATGGCCGCTTCGGCAGGCTTTGCCGTTGCCGCAAGGGTTAACCATGAACTCATCTTCGAAGGGGCCGGCTTTGCGGCTGCCTGACGTGCTCGTTCACCTTCACTGTTCTCCCTCCACCCAACTGCCCATGACCGCACCTGCCCAACGTCTTCGTCTGGATGCCGCCGGCATCACCGTCTCAGTGCTCTGCCTGATCCACTGTCTCGCCCTTCCGCTCATCGCAACGGGAGCCCTGGCGTGGCTCGTCTCCGAGCGAGTACATGTCGGCCTCGTGATGATTCTCTCACTCGTCGTGATCGGCGTGGCCGGGCCAGGCTACCGCCGGCATCGGCGTGCCCTCGTGCCAGCCCTGCTTGGCGTTGGCTTGGTGTTCCTGGTAGCCGCCCTCGTGCTGGGTGAACCCATGGGCGAACACGTCGAGACGGGCGGCACCGTGATCGGAACGGGCTGCTTGATCGTTGGCCATTTCCTCAACCTGACTCTCCCCTCGGCCCAGTCTTGAGTCCTGATCCCTCGTCTGCCCCATGCTTGAAGCCATTGACCTTACCAAAACCTACAACGGCACGCCCGCCGTCGACGGCCTGAACCTCGTCATCCAACCCGGCGAGGTCTACGGTCTGCTGGGCCCAAACGGAGCCGGCAAAACGACGACGATCAACCTCTTCCTCGGCTTTACGCAGCCGGATGCCGGCACCGCACGCGTGGGCGGGCTCGACGTGCAACAGAAACCGCTAGAGACCAAGCACCTACTCGCCTACATCCCCGAGCAGGTGATGCTCTACCGCAATCTTTCAGGTCTCGAAAATCTGGCCTATTTCACCGCGCTCGCCGGCCACGATCACTACAGCGACAGCGACCTGCGCCAGTTTCTTTCGAAAGCCGGCTTGCAGCAAGACGCCCACGACCGGCGGATCTCGACGTATTCGAAAGGCATGCGGCAGAAGGTCGGCATTGCGCTAGCGTTGGCCAAGGAAGCAAAGGCGCTCCTGCTCGACGAACCGACGAGCGGCCTCGACCCGTCGGCATCCTTTGAATTCTCCGAGCTTCTGCACGAATTGAGCGGCCAGGGCGTCGCTGTCCTGATGGCCACGCACGATCTCTTCCGCGCCAAAGACGTGGCTACGCGTGTCGGGTTGATGCGCGATGGCCGGCTGGTTCAGGAACTGACCGGCGATGAACTGGCTAAGGCTGACCTCGAAGCCCTCTATCTCGAACATATGCGTGGTGCGGTCCCGGCCTCGAGCTAGTCTCGCACCTGCCTCAACGCCTCCAGCCATGTCTGATCTACCAGAACGTCCCATCCCTGTCACCGTCGTGACCGGCTTCCTCGGAGCCGGCAAGACGACCCTCGTCAACGCGATCACGACGAGCGCCGCTGCGCGTGGCCGCCGGCTCGGTCTCATTGTCAACGACTTCGGGCAAATCAACCTCGATGCGTCTGAACTGGACACTGGCGGCTCGTCCGTGCTGGCCCTGGAGGGCGGCTGCGTGTGCTGCTCGCTTTCTGCCGGCCTCGTCAACGCCATCCTGGCGCTCGTTGGGAGCCGCTCCCAACCGGAACACATCGTGATCGAGGCGTCGGGGGTGTCCGACCCTCTTGGCATCGTCATGCCGATGATGGCCGTCGGGATGCGCCCTCTCGTGCGCCTGGCGGCGGTCGTCGCTGTGGTTGACGTCGGGCAAGTAGACAACTGGCCGTCGGCGGATGCGGAAGCGCTGGCCGAGGCGCAAGTCGGCGGAGCGAGCGTCGTCGTGCTGACCAAAACGGAACTGCACGGAGAGCCGGCGCGGTGGGCCGCCGAAGATTGGGTCCGCGGCCTCGCCCCGAAGGCGCGGCTTCTCGACGCCGGCTCGCTCGACGCCTCCATCTTGCTCGACCTCGACGACGATGTCCTCACCGGGCTCCTCGACCCGGAAGCCCGAAACCGGCCCGAAGCGCGCCACCTCGACGCCTTCGACACGTGGACCTTCGAGGCTGAAGGCCCGCTCACGTCGCTCCCGAACCTGCGCCGTGGCCTTGCCGAGCTGCCTACCGAGGTGATCCGCGCTAAAGGGCTCGTCTCTGTCACGGACAGCAAGCACCCGCTCCGGATTCACCTCGTCGGGCGCATGCTCGCCACGCGGTTCATAGAGGAATGGCCCCCCGATTGGCCCGCCGGCACGAGCCGCCTCGCCATCCTCGGCGTCGCCGGCACCCTCGACCCGGACGACTTAGACCGGGCCCTCCACGCCTTGGCCTCCTCCCCCGAAGCCTGATCTCCAACCTCTTTCCCTCTCCTTCCGCCCCAAGTTCTGAGCCACTCTTCTCTGACTTCACGTAGCTCAGTAGTTCTATCGTTATGCGATTTCTCCTCTTTGCAGCTGTTCTGGTAGCTGCACCCGTCCTTGCTCAGACGGGCAGCGTCGAAGGCACGGTTCGTGACGCGAGCGGCGCTCCGCTTCCAGGCGCGACCGTTCAGGTCGTCAACACGTCGCTTGGGACCACTACGAATCTCGACGGCCAGTATCGGATCGACGAGATCCCAGTTGGTGCGCAAACGCTCGTCGTTCGGTTTGTCGGGTTTGCCCCCGTCCGGCAGGCCGTGACGGTCGAGACCGGCCAAACGGCCCAGGTTGACATCACGCTTTCAGACGCAGCGCTCAGTCTCGACCAAGTCGTGGTCACGGCCAGCCGGACGGCCGAGCGAAGCGTGGCCGCAGCCGCAGCCGTCAGCGTCCGGCCCGCCGAGGTCGTCCGGGAGCGCGGTGCCGTCACGGCCGCCGACGCGATCCGCGGCGTCACGGGCGTCTACGTCCAGGAATACACAGAGGGCGCGTTTCCGATTGTCCGCATGCGCGGAGCCGGCGACGCGGGTATCCTCCAAAACACGGATGTTCTCATCCTGATCGATGGCATTCCTCAAGTCAACGTCAACGGCCAGAGCTACTACGACCAAGTCCCGCTCGAAGGCGTCGAGCGCGTCGAAGTCGTCCGCGGGCCGACCTCGGCACTTTACGGTCGCAATGGGATTGGCGGGGCGGTCAACATCATCACGCGCGAGGCTCCATCGGCCGTTGAAGGCTCCGCGAGCGTGGCCGGCGGCTCGTTTGCCACGGGCCGGTCGCGGCTCACGGTTGGAGGTCCCATCGCGGGATCGTCCGTCCGGGCCTTCGGAGCCTTCACGGCTGAGCGGTCCGATGGATGGCGCGATGGCGGAGACCGACTGCTTCTCGACGGATTCGGCCGGCTCGATGCCACGCTCAGCGACCGAGCGGATCTTTCGGTGACCGCCCAGGCTGTTCGAGTCGATCAAAACTCAGTCTCGGTTCTTCCCATCGATGCGTCTGGGGAGCTCTTCTCCGACATCGAGCGCACAGACAACCTTGGCATCCCGGGTGCCGAAACCCGAAACCGCGCGTCGCAGATCGGGGCGCAGCTGACGTACCGGGCCACTCCGACGCTGACCCTCAACACCCTGGCCTACGGCCGGCTCACTGACCGCCAACTCACCGATGATGCCACGTTCATTGACGAGGTTGATCCCGAGGCCGGCATTGCCGTTCGCTTTCCGTTCCAGCCCGAACTCCGGGAGCGGGTTCTAGGCTTCGAGCCGCGCGCGCTCTGGTCGCCTCTCGGAGACGGCGGCCCGCTGCTCGTCACCATCGGCGGGCTTGCGGAGACCAACAGCGGGGAAGCCGATTCGTTTTCCATCAGGACGGAGGGTAGCGGCGGCTTCGGCTCGCTCCCGATCAACTACCGGACGGGCGAGCAAAACCTGGCCGGCCTCACTCGGACGCAGACCCGCGACGGTGAGTTTGACTCGACGACCTTGGCCGGCTACGTCCAAGTCACGGCCCGGCCGGCTCCTCGACTCACGGCAACTGGCAGCTTCCGCTATGACCGGACCACCCGGTCCATCGAAGACCCGCTTCGGACCCGGACGGAAATCGATGGCACCTACAGCCGTCTCAGCCCTCAAATCAGCTTGAGCTACGGCATTACCGATGCCGTCTACGCCTTTGCGAGCTATGGCGAGGGCTTCAACCCGCCGTGGGGCATCGCCTTTTCGTTTGAGCGCGAAGGCGCCGATGAGCTCGAGCCCGAAGTCGCCCGAAGCGGTGAGGTCGGCGTCAAGGCGCAGACCCTCGACGGGCGGCTCTTCGTCCAAGCCTCCGCCTACCGGATGGCCCGCCGGGACCTCGTCCAGAGCGTCCGCGGCGAGGACGGTGTGACCCGCCAAGTCAACGCTGGAGCGCTCGATGTGACTGGAGCCGAGATCGAGGTCGAAGCCTCACTCAGCGCGCTAGCCCCAGGGCTGCGCGTCCGTGGAAGCTTTGCCTACACGAACACCGAGTGGCAGGACTTCGTGGTGCGCGGAACCGACTTCGCTGGGACCTCCGTCGTCGGCACGCCGGAGCAACTCGCGTCCTTCGCGGCCACATGGCGCCGGCCGGCTGCTGCAGCCGGGCTCACCGTTGACTACGTCGGGAGCTGGTTCATTGACCGCGCCAACACCGTCGACACCGACCCCTATGCCGTCGTCAACCTCTTCGCTGAGGCTGCCGTGCCGGGCGTTCCAGAACTCCGCGTGCGTGGCCAGCTCTTCAACCTGCTCGACGCTGAGTACCTCGAGCGCACCGAGTTTGACTTCGGAGGTAATCCGATTGCGGCCTCCCCCGGCCGGCCCCGCTGGGGACTCCTCACGCTGACTTACCAGTTCGGCGCAGCTTCGCTTCGCCCGTAGACCCTGACCGGCCCGGTCGCCTGCCCCGTTTCTCTACGTAGCGGTGTGGGCGGCCGGTGCTCAGTAGACCCCATGCCTCTCCTGACCCTCGACAACGTCACCAAGCGCTACGGTGCAACAACCGCCGTGGTGGGCCTTTCGCTCCAGTTGGAAGCGAGCGAGGTCCTATGCCTGCTCGGGCCCAACGGGGCCGGCAAGACAACGACGCTAAAGATGATCCTCGGCCTCGAAGCGCCGAGTGAGGGTACGGTCCACGTCGCCGGGCTCGACGCGACCCGGAAGCCGAAGGAAGCCCGGCAGCGGATGGCCTACATCCCAGAGCGTGTGGCGCTGCACGAGGCCTTTAGTGGGCGCGAAAACCTTCACTACTTTGCCGCCCTGGTAGGAGGTGCCGACTTATCCTCTGCCCATCTTGAGAGCTGCCTACGCCGGGTCGGCCTTCAGGAAGAGGCCTGGGACCGCCGGCTGAGCGGCTACTCCAAGGGGATGCGGCAGAAAGTCGGCGTGGCCATCGCCCTTGCTAAGAACGCCGAGTTGCTCGTTCTCGATGAGCCCACATCGGGGCTCGACCCAAAGTCCGCCGTCGACTTCGCCCGGTTGATCCAGAGTGTCGCGGCCGGCGGAGCCGGCGTCATCATGGCGACCCACGACTTGTTTCGTGCCAAGGATATGGGTACGAGAATCGTCATCCTCAAAGACGGCCAGGCCGTCAAAGCCGTCGACCCGTCGGTGAGCTCTTACGGGGATGTTGAAGAGGCCTACCTGAGTGTGTTCGAGGTAGCGCCATGAACGGGATGTGGATCGTCTTTCGTCACGAGTGGGCAGGATTTGCACGCAGTGGTGCGCTGGCAGTGGCTGTGTTGGTCGTTGGCGTTATCGGCACGGTCACCGCTGTCGTGGAGCACCGGGCGTGGCAAGCCGAGCAGAGCGAACGGCTAGAGTTGCGGGCACAGGAGATAGAGCAGTGGCTCGCGCTCGGTGGTACCCACATCCACAAAGCGGCTCACCGTGGCTACTTCGTGGTCCGAGATCTTCCGCCTGGAGCCATTCTCGACCGCGGTGTCTGGGACTTCGGCGGGTCGTCGGTTTGGCTCGAGGCGCATCGCCGCAATGCGCCTCAGTTGCGGGCCGCCGATGCCGCGGCTGTGGTTGCACGGGGGGCACCGCGCGGCGTTGGGCCGGTTCTGCTCTGGCTCGTTCCGCTTTTGCTTGCTGTGCTCTTGCATGGAGCCGTGGCCAACGAACGGGAGAGCGGCTCCCTCGCCTTCGCGGTAAGCTCCGGCGCGTCTCCGCACGCTATCGTCTTTGGGAAAGCGCTGGCAGCCGTCTCGCTTGCCTGGGCTGCCGTCGCCTTGCCGGTAGTCATCGGCGTGGGGCTTGCTGTCCGTAACGGAATGCCGGCCGCCGCTGCCGCCGGCTGGGCGATGACTCTGCTCGTGGCGCTCGCCGTCTTCGCCGTCGTAGTGGTGATCGCGTCTTCGCTTGCACGCAGGCCACTTGGCGCACTCGTTTCGCTTCTCCTCCTCTGGTTCTGGATGGCCGTCCTTTGGCCACGGCTCACGCCCGGCCTCGCCGAGCAAGCCGCCCCAATCCCGTCGTCTCAAACCGTGCGGAGCGAGGCAGAAGTCGCCGCTGAGGGACTCGTGACCGACGCAACCCTGGAGACCGTCCGCGACCAACTTGCACGAGTGGGTGTGACCGACCCAAACCCGGCTGGAGTCTCGGCCATGGCTGCTGAGGTCGACGCCGCGGCGGCGTTCGCGGACATCTTCGCGCCGCTCGAAGCCGGCATGGAGCAGCAGGCCCGCCTCCTCGATTTCGCAAGTTGGGTCTCTCCGCTTACCGCTGCCGACCGTGCGGCCGACGCAACTGTCGGTCTCAGCGACCGCGACCAGTTCGCGTTCGAAGCACGTGCCGAGGACATGAGAATCGCCACGCAGATGGCCCTCAACGAAGGATGGGCGCGCGCGGGGCAGCGTGATGTCGGGGACGCAGCCCTCTGGCGAAACGTCGTCGACGCCGCGGTAGCCACGCCGGAGCCTGACCTCGCACGTGGCCAGGCCTACTGGGGACTTCTTCTCTGGACGGTCCTCGCCACTCTCGGTCTGCTCTGGGCCGCCCGCACGATCCGGAGGTCGGTATGAGACGTGAGCACTCTAGCCCGATGAGGCTGAGCATTCGGCTCGAAGCCGGCCTCTTGCTCCGTACTCGGCTCTTCGTCGTGTTGGCCGGCGTGGTGGTCCTCCTTTCGGCACTCGCCGGCGCGCAGGGTGGGCAGCTAGCGCGAGCACAAGCGGACGCCATCGAGGCAGCCCGCGCCCTAGAGGTGGAACGTGACGCAGAAGCGCTCGTCCGGGCCGAGCAGATCCGATCAGGGGAGATCGATCCTCCGTGGTGGCAGAGCCCGCTCAACGTGCAGGCGTGGTCGTATTCGCTCATTCGGCACGTGGCGTTGCCGCCGGGCGACCTGGCCGGCGTCGCCATCGCCGATGCGGACATCCAGCCGTTTCTTTTTCGGATCAATCCTCACCCTCCAGACCGCTGGTCGAACCGCGCGTCCGAGCGGACGCCTTCCGTTGCTGCGTACGGTGGGTTCGATTTGGCCGATGTCGTCCTTCTTCTGACGCCGCTGCTCGTCATCGTCGCCGTTGCCAGCGTCATTCGCGACCGGAACGGGTCCGAGCGGCAGCGGCTCGCGGTTGTCCAGGCCGGCTCCGAGCGGACGCTTTTGCTTCAGCGGCTCGTGCCGCGTGCGCTCGTCGTGCTGGCCATCATCTTGGCGGCTGGTCTAGCCGGCGTGGTAGCCACACGTCCACCGCTCACAGCCGAAACGGCGGCTGGGACAGTCACCATTCTCCTGACATTTGGAGCCCATGCGCTGTTCTGGATCGCGCTTGCGGCCGGACTCATCCTGGCTGTGCGCCCGGCCGTAGCGACGTTCGCAGGATTCGTTTCGCTCTGGTTCATCCTCGGCGTGCTCGCACCTGGCGCGGTTGAAGGTATGGCCCGCATCGTGAGCCCCCCGCCCTCGCCGCTCTCCGTGTTTGCGAGCGAACGTGCAGAAACTGTCCGCGCCCGAATGCTGGAAGAAGACCTCACCCGGGCGTACGCCGCACGCGACTCACTCGCGCGCGACATGCTGCTGGAGGCGCTGGACGAGGACCGGCTCCTCATCACGCCGACCAACCTCCTCGTTCAGGACGAAGTCGACCGCCGCCGCGCAGAAGACCGCGACATGGAGCGGCATGCCCGCAGCCAGTTCACCGGGCTCGCGCAGACGCTCTCGTCGCTATCGCCGACGCTCCTGGCGCGCCGGGTGATCTACGCGCAAGCTGGCCGTGGCGAAGCGAGACGCCGGGCTTTCGAGGCGCAAGTCGCCGCCTATCACGGCGACCTCCAGGACACATTCGTGCCCCTGCTGATGCGGCGTGCGACGCGCGATGCCGTGTTGCTTCCGGAGCCCTTTGCCTTCCAAGAACCGTGAGCCCTTCAACCTTCTGCGCATGATTTATCTGGTCACTGCCGGTGCCTGCACCGCTGCGGACAGCCTTCGTGCCACTTGACCATACCCCGCCGAGCGAGGCCGATTACGTACGTCTCTGTGATCCACATCCTCACCTTAACCCCATGACTCTCCGAATCGCACGAAAAGAAGCGACCGAAATGCTTCGGGACGGCCGGTTTCGCTGGGCGGTGGGGATCGTCTTCCTCCTGCTCGTGGGCGCGTTGACCGCCGGCTGGAGTCATTACGCAGACGCCGAGGCGAAGCGGATCGCTGCCCAGGAGGCCGAGCGGAACGTCTGGCTGGGCCAGGGCGAGAAAAACCAGCACTCGGCCACCCACTTCGGCGTGCACGCCTTCAAACCGACGATGCCGCTGACCGCCGTGGACCCTGGCGTGCTGCCCTACACTGGCGTCTCGATGTTCATGGAGGCGCACAGCGTGAAAGACGCGACGTTCCGGCCGGCGGACGATGCGTCTGCCATCCAGCGCCTTGGCACCCTGACCGCCGCGTCGACGCTGCAACTGCTCGTCTCGCTCCTGATCATCCTGCTGGCCTTCTCGGCCTTTGCCGGCGAGCGCGACGCGGGCACGCTACGCCAAGTGCTCAGCCTCGGGGTGCCTCGGCGCGCGCTGGTCCTTGGCAAGGCGCTCGGTACGGCGTCGCCCATCGTGTTGTTGATGCTGCCGGCAGCGGTCATCGGAGTTACTGCGCTGGCGTTGCTCGGCGGGCCGGACGCGCCGCTCTCCGATCTGAGCCGCGCTGGCCTGCTGGTGGGTGTGTATACGATGTACTTCGCGCTCGTGCTCATGCTCGCGCTGCTCGTGAGCGCGTGGGCCCCATCGTCTCGGACAGCGCTCATAGTGCTGCTCGGCTTCTGGCTGACGACGAGCTTCGCCGTGCCACGCGTTGCTATCGACGGGACCGATGGGCTTCACCCCACGCCGACGCCCATCGCTTTCCAAGACTCGGTCTCCACCGACTTTGACGCGCTCCCTGCCTGGCGTGACCGCGTCCGTGAGATCGAGGAACGGCTGATGGAGCGGTACAGTGTCGATACGCCAGACGCCATTCCGGCCAGCGTGGAGGGATACGCCCTATTTGAGGCCGAGCGCGACGAGACGGACCTGCGGCGCGCCCGGGTGGCCGAGTTGGGCCGGCAGTACGACACCCAGACGCGGACGGCCCAGGCCTTGTCCGTGTTCTCGCCCCTGCTCGCCGTGCAATTGGTGTCGATGGGACTAGCCGGCAGCGATCATGCACACCACCGCCACTTCACCGATGCTGCCGAGACCTACCGCTACGACTACGTCCAGGCCCTGAACCAGGACATGATCGACCAGAACGCGGACTGGAGCTTCACGGTCGGCCTCGAACTCTGGGAAGAGATCCCTGCCTTCTCATACGAGCCTCCAACTGCCGGCTGGGCGGCCCGCCAGTACGGACTGAGTATGGCCGTGCTCGGCTTGTGGATCCTTGCCCTCCTTCTTGCTCTCCCTGTTGCCATGCGCCGGATGCGCGCCGTCTGACTATGCTCACCTCGATTCTTCGGTTTGAAACGAAGCGGCTTCTCGCAGGAGGGACTGCTCCCCTCACGGCCGTGCTCTTGCTGGCCTTGATTGGCTATGCCGGCTATGTGGGCACCCAGCACGTAGCCGACCAGCGTGGTGTGCAAGACAGCTACCTCTCTCGGCACGCCGAGCGGATCGAAACCGTCCGGGAACGGCTCGTCGAGGCCGAGGCTGAAGCGGTCCGCAACGGCGCGCTCTTGGATGCTCCGGTCGGTTTTGGGATGCGGCATCCGTACGTGATGGGGTCGGCACAGGGCGAGGTCGTTACGCTGGAGCCGGCACCGCTCGCGGCGTTTGCCGTCGGGCAAAGCGACCTCCAGCCGGCGGGCGTCCGGGTAACGATGGGTGGCCAGCAGCCGCTGGGCGGCGCGGCGGCGCTCGACAACCCCCTCAAGCTGCTCGTTGGGTCGTTCGACCTC
>JBCDHV010000040.1:0-13725 GCA_038749615.1 Bacteroidota bacterium | reverse complement strand
GCTCGGGTGTTTGTGTGGCAGGTGTGGCAAGGTGGCAGATGTTGCAGGGTGGGACATTGCCACACGTGTCACCCTGCAACACCTGCCACATCGTATCGACCCGTCAACCAATAGAGGTTTCTGAGCGCGGTGCGTATATAGCTCGCCTACCCGCCTGCGAACCCACCAACCCACCAACCATGCCCATCACGAACGTCGCTGTAGTCTTTGGAGGGGTGTCTGTGGAGCACGAGGTGTCGGTGATCTCTGCGCTGCAGGCGGCGGCGGCGATGAATCGAGGGCGATACCGGCCGGTGCCGGTGTACGTGACCAAGAGCGGGACGTGGCTGACGGGAGAGGCATTGCTGGATTTATCGCTGTACAAAGACCTCGACGCCGTAGACGAAGCCGGCATCCGCGTCGTGCCGGAGCGTACGCCGGACGGGCGGGTCCACCTCGTCGAATTGCATCCGAAGGGTTTCTTTGCCAAGCCGCGCATGTTTCCCATCGATGTCGCCTTTCTCGGACTGCACGGTTCCGAGGGCGAGAACGGTAGCATGCAGGGCCTGTTCGAGACGCTGAACCTGCCGTACACCGGCAGTGGGGTGTTCGGCTCGGCACTTGGCATGGATAAGGCCTTCTCAAAGATGATCTGCCGAGATCAGGGCGTGCCGGTGGTCGATTTCGTGCAATTCAAAGAATCCGAATGGGCCGGCCGCGAAGACGATTGGCTGACGACATGCGAGGCGCGCCTCGGCTATCCGATGATCGTGAAGCCGGCGCGGCTCGGATCAAGCATCGGCATCAGCAAGGCCGACGACCGCGCCGAACTCGACCGCTCCATCGAAGAGGCCTTTCGGTTCGACGAGAAAGTGGTGGTCGAGTACGCCGTCCGCCAATTGCGCGAGGTCAACTGCGCCGTCCTTGGTGATCCGAACGAGGCCATCGCCAGTGTGGTGGAAGAGCCGGTCCGTAGCGAGGGCGAAGAACTGCTCAGCTACGAAGAGAAGTACCAGCGCGGGGGCGGCCAGGGCAAGCAGTCCGCCACCAAGGCCCCGAGCGGAGACGCCGGCATGGCCTCGCTGGACCGGCTCATCCCCGCGCCCCTCAGCGACGAGCGCACTGTTGAGGTTCGCGAGCTTGCCGTGCGCGTGTTTCAGGCGTTCGAATGTGCCGGCGTTGCCCGCATCGACTTCATGATCGACGAGGCCACAGATCAACTCTACTTCAACGAGATCAACACCATTCCCGGCTCGTTCTCGTTTTATCTCTGGGAGCCGTCTGGGGTGCCGTTCGACGAGTTGACGCATCGCATGATCGACACGGCCCTCCGCCGGCACCGCGACAAAAACGGCCGCGTTCGCAGCTACGACACCAACCTACTCTCCGAACGGAGTGCCGGCGGGCTGAAGGGAAAGGGGTGAAGATGCCATCTTCAGAAGATGGCATCTCCAGAAGATCGTTGCGGGTAAACTCGTTGTTTTGCAGTGCTATACCGCATGCCGGCTTCAATCTCCTGGAGAGGGCATCTCCGGAAGAGTCCATCCTCTGAGGGGGCATCTCCAGAAGATCGAAATCAAAAATCTAGGTACGCCGGATTGACTCACACATAAAACGAACATATATTGGCCGGCGTGATGGCACCACTTGTCGGGCTGGCTGAGGGAGCGGTTGGGCCGGCGCGCTTAACCTCCCCCAATGAGTTCGATGAAAGAGTTTTTGCTGACGTTTTCCGGATACGTGCTGGCGTTCGTCGGCTTTGCGTTTGCTGTGGTGCAGCTGCGCCTGCGGCAACGGACGGACATCGAACACCTGCACGAACAGCACCGGCTCGACCAGCAGTCGCTCACGCGCCAGCGCCGGTATGCAGCCTACCGCGAGTACTTGCGCAAACTCGACCGCATCCATGCCTCGCTCCTCACGCCGCTGCTGCGCGTCTCGCTCGGCGGGCCGGCAGACGGGGATGCAGGAAAGGGAGAACCTGGAAAGGGAAAACCTGAAAAGGCGGCGGCCGGAAACAGTCCCGGTGAGGCCGTACATTGGCACCAGGCACAGAGTCAGGCACTGGAGGAGCTCAACGAGCTTCGGCTGGTCTGCAGCGAACCCGTCCTGGCGCTGCTCGACGAATACACCACAACCGCCCGCACCTACGTCCGCGAACTCCTCGACGCGGCCGGCCGGCTCGGAGAGGCACAGTCCGGGCTGGCGCGTACCCAGGCGTGGGTCCCGCTAGCCGCCCTGCACGAGCGGCTCGGCGAGACCAAACGCCTCATCGAGGCCCACATGCGTGCCGATTTAGCAGACTAGGAGGTCGTGTCTGGTAGCAGGTCTAGGCGTTGCCTCCACCGAACCCACGCACCACGATCCCACGAACGACGAACCACAAAAATGCCCATCGTAGATGTCATTCCTCTGCATGAGACCACGCAGGAGAAGTATCTCAACTACGCGCTCTCCGTCATTACCAGCCGGGCGCTGCCGGACGTGCGCGATGGCCTGAAGCCGGTGCAACGGCGCATCCTCTATGCGATGTACACCAACCTCCGGCTCATGCCCGAGGGGCGGTTCCGCAAGAGCGCCACGGTCGTGGGCGAGGTGATGGGGAAGTACCACCCTCATGGCGACTCGGCGATTTACGACGCGATGGTGCGGATGGCGCAGGATTTTTCGCTGCGATACCCGCTCGTCAACGGGCACGGCAACTTCGGTAGCATCGATGGGGACAGCCCGGCCGCCATGCGCTACACGGAGGCCAAACTCCGGCCGATGGCGGTCTCGTTTCTGGCCGAGATCAAGAAGCGCACGGTTGCTTTCCGGCCGAACTACGATGGGACGCTCTCGGAGCCCGTCGTGCTGCCGGCTCAGGTACCGAACCTGCTGATCAACGGCGCGAGCGGCATCGCCGTGGGGATGGCGACCAACATTCCGCCGCACAACTTCGGGGAGGTCATCGACGCGGCGATTGCGCTCAGTAAAAAGAAGCGCATCACAGTGGCCGAGCTGACGGACTACGTCAAAGGGCCAGACTTCCCAACGGGCGGCGTCATTCTCAACACGCCGGCGGAACTGCAGAAAGTCTACGAGACCGGCGAAGGCCCGGTCACGATGCGGGGTGAGTACAAGGTCGAAAAGCTCGACGGTGGGAAGAAGGGCATTATCGTCCACTCGATTCCCTACGGCCTCAACAAGAGCGACCTGATCGAGAAGATCGCCGACCACATCCGGCTCGATAAAGTCCCGCAGCTCATCGACATCCGGGACGAGTCCACGGAGGAGATCCGCATCGTGCTCGAACTCAAGCGGGGAGCAGATCCGGAAGCGGCGATGGCGTACCTCTTCAAGTACACGCCGCTGCAAACCCGCTTCCACGTCAACCTGACGTGCCTTGTCCCGACCGACAATCCGCAAGTCGCCGCGCCGCGAAAGATCGACCTAAAACAGGCGCTTCGGCACTTCCTGGATTTCCGGTTTGACGTGGTGACCCGCCGGCTCGAATTCGAACTGGAGCAGCTCGAACGGCGCATCCACATCCTCGAAGGCTTCGCGATCATCTTCAACGCGCTCGACGAAGCGATCAAGATCATCCGCGCTTCGAAGAACAAGGCCGACGCCAGCGACCGCCTCCGCCACCGGTTCCGCCTGTCCGAACTCCAGGCCGATGCGGTCCTCGAAACGAAGCTCTACCGGCTGTCGAGACTTGAAATTGATGACATCCTGGCCGAACTCGAAGACAAGCGGACGAAGGCCGAGAAGATCCGTAAGCTGCTCGCTAGCGAAACCGACCGCCGCCGGCTCGTCCGGGAAGAACTCCGCGCTATCCGCAAGACCTACGCCGATGAGCGCCGGACCGAGATTGCCGGCCCCGACCCGGAACGCACCTTCTCGGCCGAGGACTACATCATCCGGGAAGACGTCTATGTGATCGTCACGCGCGACGGCTGGGTGAAGCGCCAGAAATCCTACTCCGACGTGGGCGCGATCCGCGTACGTGAAGGCGACCAGGTTGGCTGGGTCATCGGAGGCTCGACGCGGTCCACGGTGGCGTTCTTCACCAACTGGGGGCAAGCCTACACCATCCGCATCGATCAACTGCCCAGCACGACCGGTTACGGCGATCCCATCCAGAAGCTGTTCGATTTCTCGGATAAGGAGCAGATCGTCGGGGTCTCCGTGTTCGACGAGCGCGTGATGCCCAGGCCCGTCGCTGATCCAGACTTGGAGCCTGAGCTGTTCACGAATGGCTCTGGAAAAGGCAAACCGACCTTCAGCGCGGCGTCTGGAGACGGCGCAGCTCCTTCGCTCCATGTCTTCGTGCTCACGAGTGCCGGCAACGCGCTCCGGCTGCCTGTCGGGTTGTTCAGTGAACCCTCGACGCGCTCGGGCCGGCGATACGCACGGCTCAAGGAGCGGCAACAGGTGGTGGGCGCTGAACTCTGCGCGGGCGACGAAAACGTCTGCATCGGCACGTATCAGGGACGCGGGCTGATTTTCCCGGCACATCAGATTTCCGTCTTCAAAGGCCCCGGAAAGGGCATGACGGCCATCCGCCTCGAAAACAACGACCGTGCGCTTGGCTTCGCGTTATCGACCGCGGCCCGGCAGGGCCTGGATGTCGTGACCTCCCGAGGCCGTGCCGAAATCATCCGTCCTACCAAATTCGACGTCTCGAACCGAGCCAACAAGGGCGCCAACGTCATCACCCGCGGCACCCTGAAACTCGCCGAGCCGGCCCCCACCGAACGCCGCCTCCCCGTTTAGCACCGATGCCGAGATGAGCGCTCCCGTAAAGACGTTGCACGCAACGTCTCTACCGCATGCGACGTCTCCACCGCCCGCTCTGCCGATACGCTCTGCCTCCCGCCGAATCCTGACACGCTCCTCATCCGCCTCCATCATGCCCAAAGCCTACACCGGTGCCAGCATCCAAGTCCTCGAAGGTCTCGAACCAGTCCGGAAACGGCCGGGGATGTACATCGGCGGCACGGGGAAAGCCGGCCTGCATCACCTGCTCTGGGAACTCGTCGACAACGCCGTGGACGAGGCCACGAACGGCTATGCCTCGCTCATCGAGGTGACGCTGCACGAAGACGGCAAGAGCTGCACCGTGACGGACAATGGACGCGGCATTCCCGTCGACAAGCACCCGGTCAAGAAAATTCCGACGCTCGAAGTCATCCTGACGACGCTGCACTCGGGTGGGAAATTCGACGGCTCGAACTACGTCACGTCCGGCGGTCTGCACGGGGTGGGGTCGTCTGTGGTGAATGCGCTCAGTGAGGAGATGATCGCTCGCGTGACGCGCGATGGCGGACGGTACGAACAGCGCTACGGCCGGGGACTGCCGCTGACGAAACTCCGCAAGAAAGGCGCGGCGAAGGGGAGCGGCACGTCGATCTATTTCCGGCCCGATCCGCAGATTTTCTCCAATGTCAATTTCGATGCAGCGCTCATCGCCGACCGGCTGGAGGTCAAGACGTACCTCAACGGATCGCTCAAGATTGTCTTTAACGACGAGAAGAACGGCCGCAAGCACACCTTCCACCACGAAGGCGGCATCGTGGAGTACCTGGCGCACATGGTCAAAACCGATACGGTGCGCCCGGTGCATGCCGACAGTTTTGCGGTTAAGCAGGACACGCTTACCGACGGCTACCGCGTCGAAATCGCGCTGCAGTGGACGGAGGCGCCACGCGACGTGGTGCGCAGCTTCGTCAACGGCATCCCGACGGCCGATGGCGGGACGCACATTTCGGGCTTCAAAGATGGCGTGGCGAAGGCCGTGCGGAACTACATGGAAACCCACGGCCTGACGGAGAAAAAGCTCGACATCACCGCCGACGACATTCGCGAAGGCATCTACGCCATCGTGAACCTCTACGCCGTCGACCCGCAGTTTCAGGGCCAGACCAAAGACAAACTGAACAATCCTGAGGCGCGTTCGCTCGTCTCAGGTGCGTTCCGGCTCGACCTCGAACAGTACCTCAACGAGCATCCCACGACCGGCGACGCCATCGCCGCTCGCGTCATCCAGGCCGCTCGCGCCCGCCAGGCGAGCCGCGCCGCCGCGAAGCAGGTCCGCCGGCAATCGAAAGTCAGCCGCCGGCTCAACCTCCCTGGAAAGCTCGCCGACTGCTCGTCGAACAACGCCGACGATACCGAACTTTTCATCGTTGAGGGTGACTCGGCCGGCGGTTCAGCCAAGCAGGGGCGCGACCGCAAGACGCAGGCGATCCTGCCGCTCCGCGGCAAGGTGCTCAACGCCGAGCAGGCCGGCACGAAGAAGGTCCAGGCCAACAAGGAGCTCTCCGACATCGTGCTCGCTCTCGGCTGCGGCATGGGGGACCAACTCGATGTGTCGAGCCTCCGCTACGGTAAGGTCATCCTGCTCATGGATGCGGACTCCGACGGCCACCACATCGCCACGCTCCTGCTGACGTTCTTCTACCGCTACCTCCGCCCGCTCATCGACAGCGGCCACGTCTATCTCGCCCAGCCTCCGCTCTACCGCATCGACGCGCTCAAAGAAACCCACTGGGCGCTCGACGAGACCGACCGAGAGAAGATCGAGGCGCGGATCAAACGGAAGAATCGCAACGCCAAGATCGAGATTCAGCGGTTCAAGGGCCTCGGCGAGATGATGCCAAAAACCCTCTATCAGACCACCCTGGACCCCGAGACGCGCCGGCTTCTCCAAGTCACCGTCCCCGACGCGGAACGGGTGCTCACCGAGCGCACCATCAGCAACCTCATGGGCAAAGACGCCAGCGCCCGGTACACCTTCATCATGGCCAACGCCGCCGAGGTGGACGAGGTAGATGTGTAATTCAGCTTTCTATCTGTATGCCAACACACCCTGACCGGAAAGCCTACCGGCTCGCGCTTGGGTTGGCGATCCTGACGGCCGTTTTGCTCTTTTGGGTTGCCGGGGCCGTGGGAATCATCGGGGCCTCCGGAGATCAGGCCGATTTGATGTACGTCGGCGTGCTCGCTTTCGGAGTGGTGGGTGCGGCCGTGGTGCGGGTTCGGGCACGGGGGATGGCCGTGGTGCTGAGTACCGTCGCCGGCGTGCAGATGCTGACGGGCATCGTTGCACTGATGGCCGGCTGGGTGCCCTCGTACAACTCGGCGTTCGAGGTGCTGGGCATCAACGGGTTTTTCGCTGTGCTCTGGGCCGGCTCGGCGTGGCTATTCTGGCGTGCAGCAACGCTGCGGAAGAGCGCAACCTGACGGCGCGTACCTCTGCTATTCGCACTCGCTTGGCAGCGTGACCTCACGAGCATCGCCCTTCGTGTCGATGCCGCCACGCGTGCTCAGTTCGTCAACGCTGACGGTGGCATCCAATACGCCTTCCACGTCGACGATTACCTCGTTCTGGTTCAGCACGCTTACCCCTCGGACCACGAGGCCGTCTGCAGAAGGCGTAACGTGGTAGGCGCCTTCCATCGCGACGTAGCACAGGCCATCGTCTGTCACGTCATCGCTGGTGTAGCCGGCGGCAGGGAGGGTAAAGCCAACGAAGCTGTCGGGGTCGACGCGTTCGGCGGGCGCTTGGCCACCCAGAAGCTCAGGGGATTGCTTCCAAGCCTGAGCACGGACCGTGATGTCCATGACGCTCTGAAGGAGCTGGTCGTAGTTCGACTTGGTCGTGTTTTCGGCGTACGCATTGATGCCAACGACTGTGGCAATACCTACGATGACAATGCCGAGGACGGCGAGTAGTAGCTGTGATTGTCCCATGGTGGGGATGGGTCAATGGTAGAATCTCGGGAGGTCTAGCGCTGTGCGGTACGTACTCCTAGCGAGTGGTTAGAGCACCAGGGGCCGAGTCTTCCTTAGTTTTATGGTTCCGGTTGCAGGCACGCATGGGTTGCTCTCACGCGTGCGGCATCATGACCTTGCCGAGCCGTCTTGCGGTGATGCCCCGTGACCAACGCTGGTGTTGGTGCCGAGAACACGGTCTCGGGGCAGGCCGCAGAGCCTGGTGTTTGCCCATAGATGCCTCCTTGTTGAACTCTCTGCGCCGCTTGCCTGTGCGGTTGTGCGAGAGCATCGAGGGGTCTATCGTGCGGGCCTCAGCCGCTTGAAGGACACCTCACTTGAATCCAGAATGTACGGATTTTGTCAGACGTTTGCCCAACTCCTTTGCTTGAGCGTAGTTAGCCTCTGTGCGGCCGGCTGTCTGTCAGGTCCTCCTCAATTCGACATCGAGTTGCTACCCCATCTGCATCCCTCGCCTCAGGCGAACATGCAGTACGCCTCGCTGACGGACGGGGCCACGTTCTCGACCGAGGCCACCTCCAAGGCGCAGAACGATAGGGACACGATCCGTCGGCAGGATGGCTTGGGCCGCTACCGGATCGAGCGTTTCAGCCAAGCCCGTGGGGTAGAGCTGATCGAGCGCGGATGGGCCGGCGGTGTGGTACTGCGCTATGCGCGTCCCGTCTTGCTCGTGCCGGCAACCATGAAGCCGGGCGAGACCCACCGCGCCGAGGCTGCGTACGACCGGATCGTTGCCGGAGACGTGGTAGCGCGCGGCCGAGACCGCTACGAGGTGACGTTCGAGGGAACCGAAGACGTGCAGGTACCAGCCGGCCCGTTTGCAGGGACAGTTCGCTTACGCACGGAGCTTACACGGACCGAAGCCGGCACAGAATCGACCTACACCATCACGGAATTGTACGCGTTTGGAGTCGGGCTCGTGGCCGCCCGGGGCCAGCAGGCCGGCGCGGACGGAGACGCGAAGCCCGTCTCGGTCGCGCTCGTCGGCATCCAGCCGGCCTCCGAGTGACAGCCGGAGGTGCCGAAGCTCCCCCACGCTGGCCGTAGGGCATCCCTGTCAAACACGCCCTCCTCTCCGACAGATGTTGGCAAGACCTTCATGCTTCCTTCTGATCCGATGCCCAGGCGTGTTCGACGCTGAGAACGCCGCGTGAAAAATCCCCGGCGTGTGGACTTTCAGGAAGCGCTTCCGGAACGTTGCCAACAGGAGACGACTATGAGTCGGTCTTTTTCACTCACCAGCACTTCCCCGACACGCTCAGATCTGACCATGTGCACCATCGACCTCTCCGGATTCGGCATCGAAACGAAACCGGTGTACAGGAATCTCGCCCCATCCGCGCTCTACGAAGAAGCCATCCGCTTCGATAAAGGCGCTGCCATCTCGGCGCAGGGCGCGCTCATGCTGCGGTCTGGGGTAAAGACCGGGCGCAGCCCGCGCGACAAACGCATCGTCGACCATCCCGACTCGTCCCCGGACATCTGGTGGGGCTCGGTCAACATGCAGCTCGATGAGAAGACGTTTCTCATCAACCGGGAGCGGGCACTCGACTATCTGAACGCCAAGAGCCGGCTCTACGTGATGGACGGATTCGCCGGGTGGGACCCGAAGTACCGCCTCAAAGTCCGCATCATTTGCACGCGGCCGTACCACGCGCTCTTCATGCACAACATGCTCATCCGGCCCACGGCCGAGGAGCTAGCCGAGTTTGGCGAGCCGGACTACGTGATTTACAACGCCGGCCAGTTTCCCGCCAACTCGCGCACGTCCTACATGACCTCGAAAACGAGCGTCGATCTCAGCTTCGAGCGCCGCGAGATGGTCATTCTCGGTACCGAGTACGCCGGCGAGATGAAGAAGGGCATCTTCACGGTGATGAACTACCTGATGCCCAAGCAAGGCGTGCTCTCAATGCACTGCTCGGCCAACGTGGGGGACGACGGGGACGATGGCGCGATCTTCTTCGGATTGTCTGGCACCGGAAAAACGACGTTGTCGGCTGACGCGAGCCGGCATCTCATCGGCGATGACGAGCACTGCTGGACGGACGAAGGCGTCTTCAACATCGAGGGTGGATGCTACGCGAAGGCCATCGACCTCTCGCCGGAAAACGAGCCGGAGATTTACAACGCGATCCGGTTCGGGACGGTGCTCGAAAACGTGATGTACGACGAGGAAACGCACGAAGTCGATTTTGCAGATACGTCGATCACGCAGAACACGCGCGCCTCGTACCCCATCGAGTTCATTCCGAACGTCAAGCAGCCCTGCATGATGGGGCACCCGAAGAACGTCATCTTCCTGACGTGCGATGCCTTCGGGGTACTCCCGCCCGTCGCCAAGCTGACAGACGAGCAGGCGATGTACCACTTCATCAGCGGCTACACGGCCAAGGTAGCCGGCACCGAAATGGGCGTCACCAAGCCGGAAGCGACGTTCTCTGCCTGCTTCGGCGCGGCCTTCATGGTCTGGCACCCCAACGAGTACGCCCGCCTCCTCGCCGAGCGTATGCGAAACCACGGCGCGACGGCCTGGCTCGTCAACACGGGCTGGTCGGGTGGCGGCCACGGTACCGGCTCGCGCATCAAGCTGAAGTACACCCGTGCCATCATCGACGCGATCCACGCCGGCGCGCTAGACGACGCTCCGACCCTAACGGACCCTGTATTCGGTATCCAGGCCGTCACCGAAATCCCTGGTGTGCCGAGCGAGATTCTCGTTCCCCGAGCCACCTGGGCAGACGCGGAAGCGTACGATGCCGCCCGTCAGAAACTGGCCGGCTTGTTCGACAAGAACTTCGAGCAGTATGCCGAGGGCTGCGCACCGGAAATCGTGGCGGCCGGCCCGAAACGCGCTGTGCCCGTTTGAGCACATAGCCTCCACGCGAGAAATCCCTGAAACGCCTAGAGCAAAAGGGGAGACGGAGAAAACAGACGGCTCACTGCTGGTGCGTCGGCCTTGTCTCTTCGCCTCCCCTTTTGTATTCCACTACTCTGTGTGTCCCTCGCTCATGCTTCCCAGCCCCACCGATGCTCCGCCTCTTCCTCGTCCTTCTGCTCATCCCGGCCTTTGCCTGTGGGCAACGCCAGCATCCCGCTCGCCCGACAGACTCCGGCGGCCCGCTCATGCCTGAACAGGCTGCTTACGACGTTACGTTTTACGACCTCGACCTCGACGTACGGCCCGAGACCAAGAGCATCGCCGGCACCATCGAGGTTCACGGCCGGATGCTGCATCCGCTCGAACACTTCGTGTTGGATCTCGACACGCTGCTGACGGCCTCGGAGACGTGGCAAGTGCGGAACGGAGAACGGCTCCCAGCGACGTTCGAGCAGCGCGGGACCAAATTGTGGATCAGTCTCGACGGTACCCGGCAGCCCGGGGAGCCCGTCCAGGTTGGCGTGCAGTACGAAGGTGTCCCGCGCGTTGCACCCAATCCACCCTGGGTGGGGGGCTTCACGTGGAGCGAGACCGAAGACGGCAGCCCGTGGATCGCGACCTCCGTCCAGGGAGACGGGGCAGACGTCTGGTGGCCGGCGAAAGACCATCCCTCGGACGAGCCCGATTCGATGCGGATGCGCTACACCGTGCCCGCCGGCCTCGTAGCGGCTTCGAACGGCCGGCTGCTCGCTCAAGAAACACTCGGCGATGGGCGCGAAGCCTACACCTGGTTCGTCTCGACGCCGATCAACAACTACGGCGTTGCCCTCAACGTCGCGCCGTACCGAGTGATTTCGGACACATACGTCAGCACCGCCGGCGATTCGCTGGAATTCTCGTTTTACACGCTCCCCGAGAGCTACGAAAAGGCGGAAGTGCTCTTTCCTGAACTGATCGAACACCTCCGGTGGTACGAGGAAACCGTCGGGCCATATCCGTTCAGAGCCGACAAATACGGCGTTGTTGAGACGCCGCACCTGGGCATGGAGCACCAGACGATTACCGCGTACGGCAACCAGTTCCGCGAGGGCCAGGACGGCTTCGACTGGTTGCACCATCACGAACTTGGGCACGAGTGGTGGGGCAACCTCGTCACGGCACTCGACTGGCGGGATTTCTGGATTCACGAGGGTTTCTGTGCCTACATGCAGCCGCTCTACGGCGAACACCTCGAAGGCCGAGGCAAGTACCACGAGATGATCATGCGGTCGCGCAAAGGCGTGCTCAACGTGCTGCCGCTCGCGCCGCGGGAGTCGATGAGCGAAAACGACATGTACCTGCTCCCACCCGACGGCCTCCGCAGCAACAGTGACATTTATGCCAAGGGCGCGTGGGTCCTGCACACACTGCGTTATTTGATTGGCGATGAGGACTTCATGGTGTTTCTCCGCCGCATGGCCTACCCCGATCCAGCGATGGAGGCAATCACCGATGGCCGGCAGGTTCGCTTCGCCACCAGCGACGATGTCGTCAACGTGGCCGAAGCCGTTACCGGGCGCGACCTCGAATGGTTTTTCGAGGTGTACCTCCGCCAGCCGGCCCTCCCAAAGCTCGCTCAAGAACGCATCGGCGACGTGCTGGCGCTTCGCTGGGACGTGCCCGGAGACCGGCCTTTCCCGATGCCTGTCGATGTAGTCATTGACGGCACTACGCAACGCGTCGAGTTGCCGGCGAGCCTCACCGTTCCTGCCGGCGCAGAGGTGCAAGTGGATCCCAACGTGTGGATTCTCCGGGATTGATAGGATGGAAGAAGGAGTATCGGAACGCATGGGACTTTACCACGTCGACACCGCCCCTTCTTAATTCAAACCTATCTCATGATGTCTGCATTTCGCACAGTTCTGTTCTTGTTTGTTCTTGGGTTCGTCACGGTCCCGCTTGTTGGCTGTGGCCAAGACGCAGACGAGCGCAACGAGGAGTATTACGAAAACCTCCAGGAAGGAGAGGAAGACGCTGAAGAGGACGTTGAACTCGGCGCACCGGAAAGCGAGGAAGAACCGGGCGAAGTCTATGGCACAGAGGAGGACAGCGACTGACTTGTAGGCTATTGCACCCGTCGCCTCGGGGCTGCACGCGGCCGTATCGCGCCCTCGCGTCGTTGGTATGCATTGCCTGAGGCTGCGGCCGCGCTCGCCTTCCGATTTGACGGGTGCAACAGCCTCTGGCTCTCGATCCGCCGGCCTCATCAAAAATCGACCATCCGGGATCGGAATCCCCCGTATCTTAACGGTGTTTAGTGACGGCTATATCCACCACTGCCGGCACTCCCCACCGTGATGCGCATCCTGATATGGACCTTTCCCGCAAGCAATCCGACGCCCTACGCGCTGTGTGCGACTGTTTCGTGCCGCGCATCGACCGCGCCGGAGACGCAGATGGATTCTGGAGCCGGACCGCCAGCGATCTGGGCGTCCACAACCGGATCGTCACGCTCGTAGGCACACTGCCCAAGCGGGAACGGACCGATTTTCTTCGGCTGCTCGATCTGCTCTCCACGCCCGGCCTCGGGTTGACGTGGCGAGGCCCGATGAAGTCGTTCGTAGATCTGAATGCGGACGATCGGCAGCGCATGCTCCAAGCATGGAGCACCTCCAAAGTCGGCCTGCTCCGGAAGGGCTACCAGAGCCTAAAGAAGCTGGCCACGTTCATCTTCTACAGCTACGCCAAGCCCGGTGCTCCGAACCCCAACTGGGCTTCCATCCAGTACCCTGGCCCCGAGTGGACGCCCCGGCCCGCGAACCAACGCATCCGCCCCACGCGTGTCGATCACGACACCGTTTTGCAGTGCGATACCGTCGTTGTGGGCAGTGGAGCCGGCGGTGGGGTGATCGCCGGCGAATTGGCCGCGGCTGGTGACGACGTGATCGTCGTGGAAAAAGGCCCGTACCTGGACGAGGACGAGTTTTCCGGCTACGAGGCCCAGATGATGGCTCGGCTCTACGAAATGCGCGCCTCGCTCACGACGGTCGACGGCGGGCTGAGTGTGCTCGCCGGCAGTTGCCTCGGAGGGGGGACCACGGTCAACT
>JBCDHV010000039.1:0-14000 GCA_038749615.1 Bacteroidota bacterium | reverse complement strand
CCCCACATTGCCGGGTGCAGAAACCATCCGAATCCCGCTCGTGTGCGAGGCGGAAGCGAGCACGTCGTCCCCGCCAGGCGTCGTGCCGACGCGCAGGTTGTAGGTGAGTCCGGCCACACCCGTCTCGGCGTCGAGCCCGGGTGTCCACTCGAAGAGAGCCTGGTCGCCGAGGAAGGTGGCCTGCAAGTCTTGTGGCGGAGCCGGCTCGTTGTTCACAGCCGATGCCTCGTTCAAGTACATGCGCAGGAACGGAGCCTGTACGTCGTCATCTCCCTGCCGCTTGCCAGCCGAGCCGCCAAGGTCTTCGCCAGCTAAGAGCACATCCATGTCTCCGTCGTTGTCTAGATCGCCGACCTTGATCGCACCCCACCAGACACCTGGGAGCACCTCAGGGACGCGGTCGAACTGGCCCGTGCCGTCATTGCGGAGCAGGAAGACGTGAAGGTTTCGCTCTTCGCTGTACGTATTACTCAGGACGTCAAGGTCGCCGTCGTTGTCGAAGTCGACGAACGTGCTGTGCAGCCCGAACGGAACGTCGAGACGGTTGAACGTGCCATTGTCGTTTCGGTAGATCCCCTGGACCTGTGTCTCGGCTTCTCCAGACTCTGGGGTCACGTCACCGCCGCTCACCAACACGTCGAGGTCGCCGTCGTTGTCCATGTCGGCCCAGGTGACACTGCCAAAGTCAACGCCTGGCAAGCCGGCATCGAGCACGGAGAAGACAAAGTTGCCCTCGTTGACCAGGATGTACGTTTCAGGGGTGCCTTCGGCCCGGCGGTCGGCGACGAGGATGTCGATGTCGCCATCGTTATCGACATCCCCGGCTTGCAAGATTCCGTTGACGGCTTGCTTGTTTGGGACGCCTGCAATCTCAGTGAACGCGTTGCCGTCGTTTCTGAAGACGCCCAGCATGGATGCCCCAGAGACGAGCGTTACGGCATCGAGGTCGCCGTCATTGTCGAGGTCAGCCAGGGCCATGGCTTTTTCGTTCACGACCTCCAAGATGCCTCCGTTCTTGCTGGCCCCAGGGAGCCCCACGCTCAACGCACTCGCAAGTTGGAGGGTGCCGGCGGACGTGTTCTCGTAGATCGAAGTCTGAAGGCGGCCGGCGTCGTTTCGGCCGGAAACAACGATGTCGACATCGCTATCGCCGTCGATATCCTTCACGTTTAGCGATGGGAGGAAGTACCCATCGAGCCGGCGCTGAACTTCTTCAAATTCCAGACGCCCGTTCACCAGGCCCCGGTTCAGGTGGACCCGCAGCGACGGGTTGCCGGTGACCGTGGTGTCCGTGTGGGCCGTCCGAGTCACAATCACGTCGAGCCGGCCATCCAAGTCGATATCGGCAAGTTCGATCGCCCCAAATACCAGCCCTGGCAGGTTCGTCTCGACCGCACGAAACGGCTGAGCCAGAACCGGGCCGGCACACATCAACATCAACAGAATCAATCGCATCATTGGGGGGAGTAGGTGAGTTAGGTAGTTGCTCTGTGTACAGGTGAAGAGGCTTGGGTGAGTAAGGCGGGGAAGAAATTACCAGCCTGCCCGGAGGCTAACCGAGGGCATGAAGGGCACGAGCCGGCGGGGGACGACGCGGACGTCGCCCTCCTCGGTAGGCGTCAGGGCATAGTCGGCGATGTTGGTGCGGGCGAGGGCGTTCAAGGCGTCCAGCCGTAGCTGCAAATTGGTGGGGCCGATGGCAAATGCGTACGCGGCACCTAGGTCTAGTTGCAAGAGCGCCGGCAGGGTGTGGTTCTGAGGCTCGCGGAAGTTGACGCCGGCTACCACGGGTTCGGCCAAAGGGTCGGTGGCGAGGTAGTCGTAGTAGGCGCGGCGGTAGGCCCAGGTTCGTCCCCAAACGCCGGCCCAGCGGGCCAGGAGAGTGAGTTGGGGCGTCGGCGTCCAGTCGAGCGCGAGGTCGACGCGGTGGGGTTGGTTCCACGGAGCCGGCAGCGCTTCGCCTTCAGAAAACGAGGTTGCCCGCCGGGCCTGCGTCCACGCATACGACGCTGTCAGCCGGCCCGAGGAGGTGCGCCACGTCGCGCCCATCTCGATGCCGCGCGTTGATCCGCGCCCGGCACCCAGAAATTCGGCCTGGGTCGTGGCGACGGAATCGGTACGCAGGCCGTTCCACAAGGCCGGGTAATCGATGAAGAGCAGCCGGTCTTGCCGCTTTTCGTACGCTTCAGCCCGCAGCGTGAAGGCCGGCGACAGCGCAACGGACGCGCTCAGGGCTAAGTGGAGGGCCTTAGGAGGAGCCACGGTTTCGTCGACCGGCAGCCAAAAACGAATGGAAGAGAGCAGGGCGCTCGGGCTGGCGCTGCTGACCTCGAATTGGTTGACAAATTGCCGGTACAGACCAGCCGAGGCGGCCACGGTGAAGCCGGACCGCTGGACCTCGGCGCGGGCGCGGGGTTCAGCGTACACGCTGCCTCGGGCCTTCAGGTACGTGGCCCGCAAGCCGGCAGACAACGAGACGCCCGTCCACGGCTGAAAGCGGGCATCGGCGTACCCTGCCCCACGCCAGCGGACATCTTCGTTGCGGATCGGCTGGTACCACGCATCGGCCACGGAGAACCGGTGGGACACACGCCGCCATTCGAGCCCCGACTTCAAGTGAAGCCCCGCCGGCTGGATGTGCTCGGCTGAAACGGTCACGCCGAGTTCGCGCACCCGGTTGCCGTCGTCGGCCGGCCGGATTCCGTCGACGGGCCGGGCGCGGAGCTGTTCGCCACCCGGCAAGACCACAAAGACAGGCTGGTCGCTCTGGATGGCGGCGTACTCGTGCTCCAACCCATACCGACTGCTCCGGGCCTGCGCAGACACCACCGTGTGAGGTGTAACGAGCCGGGTGTAGCGGAGTTGGGCCGTCTCGTTGACCCACGTGTACGCGTCGCGGTTGGTGGGCAACTCGCCTTCCTCGCCAACGCTGACGACGAATTGGTTGCCGTTGAGGTGATTCCAGCCTCGGTAAAACGAGGCGTGCAAGCTCTGCCCGTTCGGCCAGACGAGGAGGCCGGCGGCGTGCATGTCGTAAAACCCGAGATCAGGTTCACTCGTGCGGTCGAGGCTGAGGGTGTCGAGTTGCGGCAGGACATCGGCAGCAAGCGGGGCGCGGGCATCGAGGGCGAGCCGGGACGCCTGGGCGAGGAACGGGTCGGGGGCGTTCCAGCTGCGCAACAGATCGGCGAGCCGGCGGGGGCGGTACACGTCCCAGATCGAGGTTCGTCCGGCAGCCATGAAGCGTCCGCGCCGGCCATCGGGCCGCTCGAAGCCAGCATAGACCCGGCC
Organism: Bacteroidota bacterium; assembly: GCA_038749615.1. Taxonomy (GTDB): domain Bacteria; phylum Bacteroidota; class Rhodothermia; order Rhodothermales; family DATKEJ01; genus JBCDHV01. The sequence continues at coordinate 10,709 of JBCDHV010000039.1, read as the reverse complement.
GTTCAAACTGAGGGGGTCGACCTGCACGTCGACGTTGCGGTCGTCTGTGGCCTTCAGCGCATGGGATGCATCGACGACGCCGGCAATCTGGCTCCCATGCTCGACGCCGAAGCCGGCCTTCTGCACCGTGATTCGGTCGATGGCAAACGGGTTGAACGCACCCAGCAACCCTCGGAGGTGAACCGGTTCGAAGAGGGGAACGCCATCGAGCCGAAACGCATGTTCGCCCGGATCGCCGCCTTGCACGTGCACGTCGGCCATCCCATCGCCCACGCGCACGCCGAGCACCGTGTTCACGCCGCGGACGGCATCAGCGGTACCAAAGCCACGGACAGGTTCCAGTGTAGGTCGGGCAATCGTGCCCAGCACCGGCGGGTCCGACTCGACGATCACAGGTGACACCGCTACCGGTGCCGGCTCCAAAAACAGCGAAAGCCGAGCCTGCTGGCCGGCGTACACCGCCACGGTATCGACGTAGGCCCGATACCCGACGTGGGTGGCATGAATCACGTACCGGGTCGGCTCCAGTTCGCCAAAGCCGAACATGCCTTCGAGGTCCGAGACGGCTCCTCGGTGCAGGTCGACGAGCCGAACGTGTGCGGCAGCCACCGGCGTTCCGGTTTCCGCATCGATGACCAGGCCTGAGAGCGTGCCGTGCCCCATTTCCGGCGGCTCGAAGATGGCATAGGCTCCGGACGAGAGCTGGCGAAAGAGAAGCCCCGTGGGATCGAGGAGGGCGTGCAGGCCGTCGTCTACAGTCCCGCCTACCGGCTGAATGGCGGTCCGATGCCCGGACACGAGCCGCGGATCGTAAATCAGATCAATGCGGCGGGATTCGGCGAACGAGGCAAGCGCCGGCCCGAGCGGGGTCTCGACCGCCTCTTGAGCCGATACGAGCTGAGCCAAGCCGAAACACCCCAACAGGACAAGCCAAAGCGCCATACATCTCCCAGCCGAGGCCGCCCGTGGCGTGTCTGCGAGAAGGAGAGAGACCCAGTTCATGGTGCTGTCTGGAGTCCGAGAAGGGCTCGTCGGAGATCGATAGGCCTAGCGGGGTTTGAGCGTGTAGCTGCCAGACCCAGAGTCGAGCGCATACCCGTAATACTCAGCCAGGGTCCGCAGCACATCGTCGGCCGTTTCGGGCGCTTCGAGGCGCATGGTGACCGGTGTGCTCGCAATCGCCGGGTCCACGTTGATCTGGACATCGTACCGCCGCTCGATTTCAGCCGTCAAGGCGCTGAGCGGGAAGCCGGCAAATTGGAACGCGCCCGAACGCCACGCGCCGGCATCGACCTCCGGAATCGACGTAATGTCATGCGTCACGCCGACCGCCTCACCCGCCTCCAGACGCCCGACGAAGCCCGCCGTCTGAGACACCTCGACGATGCCTTCTTTGACCGCCACGTGGGTGGCCGGCATGCCGTCTTCAGCGCGGGCCCGGACGTTGAATTCGGTGCCTACCACGCGCACTTCGGCGTTGAACGTTTCCACGATGAACGGCACGGCCTCGGATTCGACCGAGAAAAACGCTTCGCCATCAAGCTTGAGATTGCGGTGTGTGTCCCCGAAGCCGCGCTCGTGCGACAGGGTAGAGCCGGCGTTCAGATTCACCGTCGACCCATCGGGCAGCGAAACCGTCAGCTGTTCGCCCACGCCGGCTTCGAACGTCGTCGTGCCGGTAGCCCACCACGTCACAGCCACGCCGGCCACGAGCGCAAGCGCCGCGGCCATGCTGAACCAGGCGCGCCGGGGGGAGCGGGATGCCGTGGTTGACCGGACGGCAGATCGGGATCGGGCCTGGGCGATCGGAATGACCGGGGCCGGCGCATCGAGTTCGGCTTCATCGACTTTAGCTTCATCGAGTTCGGCTTCGATGCGTGCCCAGAGGTCGCCGCTCAGGTGATCGACGTTGGGTGCAGGCAGGCCGGCAAGGGACCAGATCCTGCGCAGTTCGTCCGCCTCTTGGGGCGGTAAACCGGCCAGTTCAGCCTCGACTTCGGGTGGAAGAGGACGCATGGGGAGTACGCGTTAGTGGAGGCGGTGGGGAATTACGCGCCTTCGAAGGCGTGCAGCCGCTCGCGCAAAAAGCGGAGGGCCAGCACGATGTGAGTGTTAACGGTTCGGGGCGAGACCTGCATCACCTCAGCGATTTCGTCGTGAGACAGGCCGCTGTCCCGGCTGAGGCGGAAGGCCTCGCGCCGGCGTTCGGGCAATTCCTCGATCCACGCCTGCATGCGCCGGCTGAGCCGGTCCGCATCGATACGCGCCTCGACGCCCGAGGCTTGGCCTAAGCGGTCAAGCCCCTCGGCATCGGCTTCGCCGTATCGGTTACGGTAGCTCTGCACGACGTTGATCGACAGGTTGCGGGTCGTCGTGTACAGCAGCGCACGCAGCGACCGGTTCGGGTCGAGCGTTTCGCGCTTCTGCCACACTTTCACAAACGTCTCTTGCACGACATCCTGCGCCGCCCGCTCGTCATGCGTGACGCGGAGGGCGTAACGGATCAGATCCGCTTGAAGCGCTTGATACAACTCAGTGAACGCGGCCCGATCCGACGCCTGAATGCGCCGGCACCAAACCGCAAAAGGTAGCGTCTCGTGCACAAAGACGATGGCAAAAGGGGTTGGGAATCAGACAAGGTACAAGCGAGCCGGCGGGAATGACTAATCGGTTGGCCGTTGGGTGGTGTTTGGTTGGGCGGGTGGGTTTGATCGCCGTGTCCCGTCGGTTCGTGTGATATATTTACTTCGCGCTGACGCTGGGCCGGCTCGTTGACCGGTGTGCTGTACCGCGCCAGTCGGCCCACGCTCGTTCATCCTCAGCCTGTTTTATGCAACCTATGTCCACTAGCCCTGCAAGCTCCCGGCTCATCCTCGAACGAGAATGGGGCCGCAGGTGGCGCACTGCCTGTGTAGGGCTGGTGCTGCTTGGGAGTGCGCTTGGAGCGGGGTGCGACTCGGATGCAGAGCCGGCGCTCGATATTGAGGGGGATCTGCCGGCGTATCTGGAAACGGCGCGTGAGTCGATAGGGGCACCAGCGCTGGCGGCGGCTACGCTGCGGGATGGAGACGTGACCTGGGCAGGCACCGTGGGGCAAGCGTCTTTGGAGCCGGCCGTTTCAGCAACAGCAGAAACCGTGTTCTTGGTTGCCTCGGTATCGAAAGCGGTGACGGCCCTTGTGGTAATGACGCTCGTCGAAGACGGAACGGTTGACCTGGATGCCGACATCAGCAGCTATCTGCCGTTCGACATCAGCGTGCCGGGTCCTGCGGCTGGTGGGGCACCGATTACGCTGCGGCACCTGCTCACGCACACCTCGGGGATCGTGGACACGCACTACGATGCCGGCGGCGATCAGCTCTACACCTACGGCGCTGACACACCGATCTCGCTGGCCGATGTCATGCGCGGGTACCTAGAGTCTGGAGGCGCATACTACGACGCCTCGACGTTTGTGGGCACGACGCCGGGGACTGCGTTCGCGTATTCCAATCTCGGCCTCGCATTAGCGGGGTATGTCGCCGAGGCCGCGGCGGGCGTCCCGTTCGAAGTCCTGTCCCAAGACCGGATCTTTGCACCGCTTGGGCTGACGCGGACGGCATGGCGGCTTCGCGATCTAGAGGGGGCCACCTTCGCCGTTCCGCACGACGCCGATCTCGAACCGTACGGCCTCTACACGTTTCCCGATTACCCGAACGGCGGGCTGTGGACGAGTGCAACCGACCTCAGCCGGCTGCTCCGAGCCGTAGTCAACGGCGGGCAACTCGGCGGCACCCAGATTCTCGGCGAGGCCGCGCTCGATGAGTTGCTTCGGATCCAGCTACCCAGCGTCCCGGGAGCCGAACGGCAAGCGCTCGGCTGGCACGCACTCGATCCCGCAGATGTCTCCGCAACCGATTCCATTGCTTTCGGTGCGTTGATGGGGCACGACGGCAGCGAATCCGGCGTCGCAACGATGATGTACGCCAACCCCGCCACCGGCGACGGCTTTCTCCTCTTCGCCAACGTAGACCTCGGCACCGACGAGCAGTCAGAAGCGTTCTTGGAGGCGTTTCGCACCGGCGTGCTTGGTTTCTGAATGTTAACGGCTCACGGTGTTGCCACCCGCTTCGGCGTTGACGGGTTAGACCTGGCCGTTACACGTCTGCTCTCAGCTACCTGTTTCTAGTCTGAGGGTGCCGCAGAAGAGCCGTCTAGAGCGCTCGCCCGTGTCCCTCGAACGCTTCATCATGCATCACTGCTCCTAGGTGAGTGGCAAGAAAACGAGGACGATATGATCAATCGGATGCCCAATCACAAAAGCATTTGGCTCTCAACAGGTTTGTCCACGTTGCTTCTGCTCGTGGCTACCGCTTTGGGGATGCATCCAGGACATCAGCTTACGTCCACGCCACCAGTGGCAGCGGAATGGGCGATCGGTGGAGAGAACCTAAGCGGCCGGGTTTTGCTTCAGGGTGCTTCACGCCCACACCTTGTCAAGGTGATGAACGAGTCCGAGAGAGCGGTTGATCTTCTATTCAAAGCGGGCGAGGAGAACCACTTTGACCGTGCTCAGATTAGCTCTAGGGATTCCGTCAGTGTCACGGCCTTCGATGCCATGATCGTGCTGCCAGGTTGGCCCGATGTCGAGGACAGTTCTGAGCCGGCGTTTGGGAGCTTCCAGGTGTCCGCTGTCAAGTAAGTGCACATGCGAAGCCTCACTCGATGCCCTGGATAGAGTGGTCTCGCAGTTGGGAGGAGGCGTTCCTGAACCTTGGAGATTGCCGGCGCGTCACAACCGTTCCCCGCCCAACCACCTAACCAAAAGCCATCATGCCAAGACTTATCCCGTCGCCCAGTATTATCGAATCAGCCGGCACCAAGCCGAAGCGGATCGAGGAGTTCGTGGGGCGGGTCAACAGTTCGGATGGGCATGTCAGTGTGGCCCGAATGACCTCGCCCGGAGGCTGGGAAGAGCCGGGCCAGCGTCCTGAGTTCGAGGAAATCACCCTGGTGCTCGAAGGCCTGCTGCGGGTCGAGCACGACGGTGGCGTCACCGATGTGGAAGCCGGCCAAGCCATCGTCACGGCGGCCGGCGAGTGGATCCGCTACAGCACACCCAACCCCGAAGGCGCGCGCTACGTCGCCATCTGCCTGCCGGCGTTCTCCATCGATACGGTACACCGGGATGCATAGCATGTGATCATGCTATGCGTGGTGGGTGGACGAGTGGCAAGTAGCAGGGTGGCTCATGGTGCGCGCGTAGTGAGTGGATTGTAGTGGGTAGTATGTGGTTCTGCTGTTGGCGATCATGCTGGTTACCTTACCCACAAGAAATCACCCGCGACCCGTTCACCTGCAACCCGCCACGCGAGCGCCCGCGAGCCATACCACCCGCCACGCGAGCGCCCGCGAGCCATACCACCCGCCACGCGAGCGCCCGCGAGCCATACCACCCGCCACGCGAGCGCCCGCGAGCAACTGCCTTTCCGCTCTGCCCGGTTGTTGTGACGACTCTTAGTTGAGAAGGTTATATCCATCAATCAATTAAGACCTGTGCCTGCAACTGCCTCCTCTCCTCGATCTACCATGCCGACGCCCGCCGTCCGTATTCGTGCAGCTCTGCTGACGCGCTTGTTTGCGGCGATGGAGCAGAGCCAATTCGATTACGTCGTGATGGGCGACGCGGACCGGGTGCCAGCGAGCGTGACAAGCGATGTCGACCTCGTCGTTGGCCCCGCCGTGCTGCCGATCTTTTCGGCCTGGCTGCTCAAGTTTTGCGATCAGCATCGCGTCCGCCTCATTCAGGCCATTCAGCACGAGCCAACGGCGTTTTTCTACGTCCTCGCTGTGTACGACAAATCGGGCATGCCGCACCTGTTGCAGCTCGATGTCTGCAGCGATTACTACCGCAACGGCCGGCGCTACCTCGGCGCGATGCAGCTGATTGCCGGCCGGGAACGCGCCAAAGACCAACACGGCCAGCCGAAACCGTTTTGGGTGCCGGCTCCGGTCCCGCAGTTTTTCTACGGCGTCATCAAGCAGATCGACAAAGGGACGCTCACGCCCGAAAAAGGCCGGCGGCTGACCCAAGCGTGGCGGCAAGCGCCCGACGTGTGCCGCAAACAAATCGAGCGGTTCTGGCCGAAGCCCGAGCATCGCCATCTCATCATCGGGGCAGCCGAGGAGAACGCCTGGGACTTGATCCGCGTCCACGTGCCCGAACTGCGGGATGGATTGCATTCAGCCATTCAGCCGTCTCTGGGCGAACGGTGGGCCGAAGTCAAACGGCGCATCAGCCGCGTATTGAACCCGACGGGCTTGTGGATCGCGCTCTATGGACCGGATGGAAGCGGTAAGAGTAGCGTGATGCGAGGTCTGATCGACGGCGTCGAGCCGGCGTTTTGGAACGTCGAGACGATGCACCTCCGGCCTGCTGTGTTTGAACGGGACGGCGGCGACACGCCGGTCACAGATCCGCATGGCGAGCCGCCGCGCGACGTGTTTACGTCGGTGCTGAAGCTGGTGTATTATGTGCTCGATTACATTGCCGGCTACCTGGTGAAGGTCGTGCCGAAGCTGGCGCGCGCCACGTTCGTCTGCTTCGACCGCTACTACCACGACGTCGATATCGACCCCATGCGTTACAGGTATAGCGGGCCATCGTGGTTGGTGAATGTGCTGGGCCGGCTGGTGCCGCAGCCCGACCTGTACCTCTTCCTCGACGCGGACACCGAGACGGTGTTGGCGCGAAAAAAGGAAGTCTCCTACCTCGAAAGCTCGCGGCAGCGCATCGCGTACAAAGAATTGTCTCAGCAACTCGAAGGGGCCTACGTGCTCAACGCCAACAAGCCGCTCCCAGAAGTGGTCCGCGAGGCGCGCCGGGTGATCGTCGAGCACCTAGCGGCCCGCACGCGTCTGACCGTCAAGGCGTAGGTTCGATGGACTGGACTGCGTTCTTTCCGCCCAACACGCCCGTGACAGCGCTCCCATCTTGGAGCGAACCTCGGTTGCTGGTGCCGGCCCGGTCGATGGCTGAGGCGTGGCAGCGTAGCCATCTGTTTCCGGCCTTCAGCTGGCCGGCTCGCGTGCGGAAAAACCTGCTCCGGTTGGCAGCAGCAACGGGCGCACGGGCGCGCAAACGGACGCCGGCCAACGAGTGGATGCTCGGTTCATTTTTGGCTGATGTCTGGCCCGAAGCCCAAAGCGCGACGGTTCTCCTTGGATCTCCCTCGCCGACGCAGAAGACGACGGTCGAGATCACTGGAGCCGATGGCCGGCCGCTCGGATTCGTGAAGATCGCAGAGCACGAGCCGGCGAAAGAACGCCTCCGGCAGGAGCGCGACGTGCTCGCCCAGTTGCCCGAAGGCGCAGGGCCTAAGTTGATAAAGTACGGCCTACTAGCTCGTTCGGAAGCACTCGTCACGTCGGCTCTTCCCGGCCGGCCGTTGCCGCCGGACTTGCCGCCGGCTCACACGCTGATCGGTTACGTTCGCTCGCTCGAACGAAGCGAATCGTATCCCGTCGAGGCACATCCGTGGATTCGGACGTTGCCTGCAGGTCGGGGGCCGGTGGCCAAGTCGATTGAGGCCTTGTCGGGCCGGGAGTGGGCCGTCACGGTTCAGCACGGCGATCTCGTCTGGAACACGTTTGACGCCGCCGGCCGGCTCTCCGCGTGCGATTGGGAATACGGGACGTTGGACGGATTTCCTGGGCAAGACCTCGCGAACTATGTGCTGCAGGTCGGTATGGAGCGCAACGGGTGGAGCCCAGAGCGGGTCCGGCCGATCGGGGTGCGTTTCCTGCAATCAGCTGGCTACTCCGAACGCGAGGCCCACGCGCTCCTCGACTTGGCCGCCTTCGATGTCTACCTGAAATTCGAAGCCGATGGCTACACGCCGGACCGCCCTGAGCAGCAGTGGCGCGCCTTCTTCTGGCACATGTCTTCTGGCACATGAGCCGGTAGGCAAACGCCACGCTGACCGACGCAGATCGTACATGATCCACATGCTACACAACGCAGACATAGAGACCCTGCCCACCACCCCACCAACCCATCTGCCCTCCCACACCGTAATCGCCACGGCGTACTCGTGCGAGCCGAACAAAGGCTCCGAGCCGGGTATCGGGTGGAACGTGGTGCGGGAGGCGGCGCGGCAACACCGGGTTACGGTGATCACTCGGGAGAACAACCAGCCGGCCATCGAGGCCGAGCTGGCGCGTGACCCCGAGCCGAATCTGCAGTTTGTGTATTTCGACTTGCCGGCGTGGGCCCGGTGGTGGAAGCGGGGGACGCGTGGGTTGCAAGCCTACTACTACCTCTGGCAGATCGGGGCGGCACGCGTAGCCCGCCGGCTTCACGCAGCGACGCCGTTCGACGTGGCGCACCATGTCACGTTTGGGCGGTACTGGAATCCGAGTTTCTTGCCGAGCCTCGGTATCCCGTTCGTCTGGGGCCCCGTAGGCGGTGGCGAATCGGCTCCGAAGCCGTTCTGGGCCGGGTTTGGAATGAAAGGCCGGCTCTACGAACAGGTCCGGGATCTCGCCCGGTGGATCGGTGCCGCAGATCCCGCTGTGAAGCGGACCGCCCGTGCTGCGGCGCTCACGTTTGCCACGACCGAGGAGACCGCCCAAGCCGTCCGAGAAGCCGGCGCGCAGCGCGTCGAGATCCTGGGCAACGCCGCGCTCAACCAAGCTGAGATCGACCGACTTGCTGATACACCGCCGCCGCCCGACGGGCCGCTGCGCTTCCTCAGCGTCGGCCGGCTGCTACACTGGAAAGGGTTCGACCTCGGCCTGCGTGCATTTGCCGAGGCCGGTGGAGCCGGCAGCACGTACGCGTTTGTTGGCGATGGACCCGACCGCGCACGCTTGGAGGCCCTCGCACAAGACCTCGATGTGGCCGACCGGGTGACGTTTCACGGCGTCCTCCCCCGCAGCGAAACCCTCGCCGAGATGGGGCGCTCCCACGCGCTCGTCCACCCCAGTCTGCACGATTCTGGCGGCTGGGTATGCATCGAGGCCATGGCCGCCGGCCGGCCTGTGTTCTGCTTGGACTTGGGCGGGCCGGCCATCATGGTCGACGACGAGACCGGCATCAACATCCCCGCCGAATCTCCCGAACAAGCCGTCCGCGATCTCGCCGCCGCGATGCGTACCTTCACCCCGGCCCGTGCCGGCGTCCTCGGCCGTGCTGCCCAACGCCGAACGCAGGCGCATTTCACGTGGGAAGGCAAGGGCCGGCAGGTCGCCGCAGGCTACCGGACCGCCGTTGCCACCGCGTCCCGCTGATTCCGCATCCCGCGTCGTTGAGACGACTGTGGGGTGGATGCCAACGATGCCGACACCGTAGCGCCGTGATCCATCACGGCGGCCAGAAAACGAAAACGTTCTGCTTGGCACTTCCCGTCCTATGCCATTTCCGCGATACGGTTTGACCGGACAAACGATGGAAATAAATATCCAGGCCCCGTCGTGATAGATCACGACGCTACAGGGTTGCGCCGGGGTGTCGGACGCGATAACCTGTCCTCAACCACCCAACCACCCAACCACCCAACCACCCCCATGCGTCACATTTCCATTTTCCGTCTACCGATCTTCTGGCTCTTTCTCGGGCCCCCGGCGTTTCGTGCCGGCGGGGCACGGTCGGCCATGGAGTCTGTTGAGGGCGGGCAGGACATCTGGAATTATATCCGGCTGGCGTGGTGGCTCGTATTTGGGATCGTCGCGGTGATCGAAATCGCGAAGGACCGGCAGTCGATTCAGTACCTGTTCAACTACATTCGAGGGCTCCATCTTTGGATTGGCGCGATGCTGCTGGCCGTCTTTGCGTCTGCGGCCGTGTCGCCTTCGCCTACGTTTACGTTTGCCAACGCCGCGCTGCTGACCATCCTGGCGCTCGCCGGCCTCGATCTCGCGCTGAAGCTCTTTCGCGGGGCGATCTCGCCCCAACGAACGCTCAAGTTGTTGTTGGGCGCGAGTGTATTGATGCTGCTGGTGACGACGGTCGTGCACCTGGTTTCGCCTGACATGGTCGGTGGGGAATCCTTCTCGGGCCGGCGGATTCGCGGCAATTCGGTGGCCTACACGCCGCTGCTGGGGCAGATCGTCGTGCTGGTGGCGCTGTATTTCCGGTTTGCCGGCGGGCTGAGGCGCAACTGGCTTCCGTGGGCCTTGCTCGTGTTCGGCATCGTGTGGCTCTACTACGGGCAGACGCGGTCGTCCTATCTCGGCCTCGGGTTGGCGCTCGGGTTGATGCTGTGGCAGTGGACCGACCTGAAGCGAAACCTCGTTTTACTCATTGCGCTGGCGGCCATCGGGATTTCTGGCATCTGCGGCATCGTCATGCTCTCAGACGCGTCGCACACGATACGCTGGGAAATGGACCAGGCGTACAAGCGCTTCGTCTTGCGCGACAAATACGCGGTCCAGGACCGGGAATTCGCCGAAAAGAACATCGGTTCGCTCAACGGCCGGACTGACGTTGCGGCCCTGCTCATCGACGCCTCAGCGACCAAGCCGCTTGGCATGGGTTTCATCGCCGGCCCTCGGGTGTACCTGCAGAGCGATGAGGTGGTCGGCGAACTCAACAGTCAGGCCTTTGGGAACGCGCACAACGCATTCATCGAAATGTGGTCTGGCGCCGGCTACGTCGCTTTCTTCGGCAGCTTGGCGATGGTCTGGCTTGGGTTTGGACTGGGCCGATGGGTGCCTGGCCGCGAAGCGTT
>JBCDHV010000038.1:0-14280 GCA_038749615.1 Bacteroidota bacterium | reverse complement strand
CGGCGTAGCTGAACCGCGGCTGAAAACCACCCTGGACGAGCAAATCGAAGGTGCCGGCTCTCGTCTTGACTTGATTCTGGACTTGAGCCTGTGAGGCTGATGGGAGGGAAAGAACGAAGGCGAGCGCTACGAGAAGCGCGATACAACCACGGAAAGCCATTGCGGATGGACGTTGGGACGAGAGAAGAGATGTGCAGCACTGGCACACGATGTGCCCGGGCCGAAGTCTTGCCAGAAAAGCATTGGACGATGCAGAGCAGAACGCCCTGCTAGGAGATGGGGAAGTAAGTGGCCCAAAAGGGACAGCGAACAAGGCCAGCTATTCGCCTGAAATCACACGCCCTACGTCCAAGCCTCAATGTGGTTGCCAAACGCTGTATGAAACCTTCGCACAGGGGGTTCGCTACGCTGAGGTAGATAGGAGGAGATGTACCAGGTGGAGACGTGGGGAACGAGAATGGACCGAACAGCATGACGCCAGAGAACAGCCAATCGGGTCGGTAAAACAGATGCCCTCAGCTCGTTCCTCACACCTCCACCTGGCACCTCTCAACGTCTCCACGGTCAATCAGCGTTCCAGGACCTGATCGAGCAGCCCCCGGTCGCCGGTGAGTTCCCAGTAGATGAGGGTGGTCGGGATGACGCCGGCGTCGTTGAAGACGCGGAAGAACTCTCGCATGGAGAACGAGGCGCCTTGTTGCCGGCTGTACGCAGCCAAGATGCGTTCGACTTCAGCTTTTCCTGTGACGTAGCTCGATCCGTATGGAGGCTGCCTGAGGTAAAAAGCCTGCTCCCATTGGTTGAGGCTACTCTCGGCAGGAAACAGCTCGCGGGGCGTCCACTTCTCGGCAAATTCCGTGGCCTCCTGCATCGTCATCTCGCCGCCATGCTGATGCAAGCCGCCGATCGCCCGGGCGGCGCGCATGGCAAGCATGATCCACATTTGCTCCCGGCCTCGGGGCCGGTCGTCCATGATGCCGGCGTGGGTCATCATCTCTTCCAAACCAGTGGCTACGCCCTCGGCCCGACTGTCAAAAATGTTGTAGAGCAGCGGCGTGGCGCGGATGGGGCTGGGGTGCGGGTCCTCGCGCATCCGGGCGAGATCGATCCAATGGTAATGATGCAACCGCATCGTCATGGGATCGCGGTACATGACCTCGGCGAAGAAATTCCGTAGATCATCGGCTCGCCCAATCGGTTGGTAGCTACCAGCCTGCTCTCGGAGTGCCGGCTCGAAGTACGGCTCGACATCCATAATGTCGCTCGTCTCGAAGAAGGCAAGCATGTCCTCGATGGCCTGACCGATTGCCGCGTCATACGCTTGTGGGGAATCGATACGGTCGAGTTCAGGGAGGCCCTGGTTACGGGCTTCTTCGAGCCGGAGCGACGCGTGCGACCGGTACAACTCGCGCCACATCAGGTCCACTTCGTCTTGCCAGTCGTAGGGCAAGAGATGAACGTTGCGCATGTTCCACGAGTAGTTTTCCTTGCCGACGCCCGACAAGCCGGTCTTCTCGGGTAACTCGGCGCGAAGCCATTCCGCGAATGAAGCGGAAGCCTCCGCTGCCGTCCGGGCCGACGTGGCCAAGTCCGGGAAGGCCGGCTCGACGGTGTCGGCAAAACCTTGGAGTTGGCCGGTCTGTGCGTCGATAGACATGATGCCGGACGACCACAAGTCGCGCGCGTTGCCCGTCAAATTGATCCGGGCCTGCTCGTACAAGGCAGGAGCAGCAGCGAGCCGGCGGGTCAGTTCATCGGCGTCTGCTGCGGAGAGCGGCGTGGCATAGTTCGGCAGCTCGATGGCCCCGAAAATGTTCGGTCCTTCACGTTCCGGTACGTCCGTGGGGCTCGGGTAGAACCAGATGTAGAAGGCCGGCATGCGCGTCCAGGGCGATTTGACCCGGTGGGCAAAGTCGAGGCCGTTCATCTCCGCCCAGACGAGGTAGACATCGATTTGCTCAGAAACGGGCCAGCCGGTCGTGTCGATGGCGGCCAGTTTGTCGTACCACGCCGGAAGAGCGGTATGCCGGGCCGACATGGCCTCGGCGGTGTAATCCGGAACCCCATCGACCATCGCCGGCGCATGAAACGAGCGCCACTCCTGGAAGAGAGCAACGAGATCCGAGTGTGAGTTCTGGGCAGGAGCGACGGCCGGGAGGCAGAAGACGAAAAGGAGGGTGAGCCGGGAAAGCATGTGGCGAGCAGGCTGTACAGAGAGGTGAAGGCACTTGGTGCAGACGATGGTGTACCCGTACCATACGGGTCAACTCGCCCACACGCAACGCGACGCCGCGCTCACCCCACCTTCCCCATGCGTTCAGCTTGCTTGATCCTACTTCTGGTAGGCACCACTGCCCATGCCCAAGCTCCTCCGCAGCCTTTTGAGATCGAGGCTGTTTTTGCCTCTGAGCCACCACGCATCGATGGCCGGCTCGACGATGACATCTGGCGGCGCATCGAGCCCGTGACGGCATTCACGCAAGTCTGGCCCCAAGACGGGCAGCCGGCGACGGAAGACTCAGAAGCCCGCATCGCCTACGATGCCGACTACCTGTACTTCGCCTTCCGATTTTACGACGACAATGCCGGCCTCATCCGAGCCAAGAATCTCGAACGGGGCGGCCGAAACGACCGGGACGACCACGCCTACATCGGCCTCGACACGTATCGCGACGGGCGCAACGCCTACCTGTTCGAGATGAACGCGCTCGGCACACAGGACGACGCGACCGTCACGGACGAGAGCATCACCATCGATAGCTTCTCGTGGGATGCCATCTTTGAGAGCGAGACGGTGATCGACGACGATGGCTGGACACTCGAAGTAGCCATTCCCTTCCGGCAACTCCGGTTTCCAGAAGGCGACGAGTTGGAGTTCGGGTTGATGCTCTCGCGCATGATCAACCGAAAGAACGAACGCGTGCTGTGGCCAGCGATCGGGATGGAGTATGGCGGGAGTTTCAGTGCATTGGCAGCCGTGTCCGCCTACGGAGTGCTGAAGGGCATCAGGAACGTGCGCCGTGGCCGGAATATCGAGTTGAAGCCGTACGTGATTACCGGCGCTCAGGCGTCGAGGCCCGATCTCCAAACGCCGGAGTTGACGAACGATTTCCAACAGGACGTCGGGTTCGACCTCAAGTACGGGATTACATCCAACCTCACGCTCGACTTCTCGGTCAACACAGACTTTGCCCAGGTGGAGGCCGACAACGTCCAACTCAATCTGAGCCGTTTCAACCTGTTCTTTCCGGAGAAACGGGAGTTTTTCCTCGAACGCTCAGGCCTGTTCGAGCATGGGAATTCGAGATCGACACAGACGTTCTTCTCGCGCCGGATCGGGCTCACGGAGTCGATGCTGGCCGGCGCGCGAATGACCGGGCAGATCGGCGCGGTGTCGCTTGGTGCCCTGAACATTCAGACAGGAGAGGACTTCGGCGATTTCCTCGGATCGTCGGCGGCGAACAATGCGGTGGTCCGCCTTCGCGCCGATGTGCTGGCCCGGTCAACGGCCGGCGTCATCTTCACCAGCCTCGACCGGGGTGAGGCCTACAACCGAGCCGCCGGCATCGACGCTCAGTATCGGTTTGGCCGCTCCAGTGAAGTGAACGGGTGGTACACACGCGTGTGGGATGACGATGCGCTGCTCAACGACGCGGCCGGGCATGTGGGCTTCCTGCTGCGAGACGACGTGACCCGCTTCTCGGGATCATACACCAGTGTGGGCAGAAACTATGCGCCGGCGCTAGGCTTCGTGCGCCGGCAGGACTTCCAGTCGTTCGACGCCAACATCCGAATCTCGCCCGAGCTCAACTGGCAGGCCGCGCCCTTCCTGCAGCGTTGGCTCGTACGTTCGGCCGTCGATTACAAAATCGGGCAGGACAATGAGCTCCAGACCATCGATGCTGAAATCGGCCTCGGGGTCGAGTTTCAGAACCGAGATGAAATCCAACTCGAAGTCGAGCGCACCTTCGAGCGCCTGTTGGTTCCGTTCGAGATCCGCCCCGGAGCGGTGATTCCGGCCGGCGACTACACGTTCTACGACAACGATATCTTCTTTGAGACCGACTCCAGCCGGCCCGTTTTCTTCGACGGCAATCTGAGTACAGGTTCGTTCTTCAACGGCCGGCGCTCGGACGTTTCGGTTTCCGCCGGCTACCGCGTGTCCAAGAACTTTACCTTCGAGGCAGGGGCCAGGCAATCGTTCATCGATTTGCCCATCGACAATGGGGAGTTCAATGCCACAACGCTCTCGCTGTCGATTCTCGGAGCGATCAACCGAGACCTGTTCGCGAAGGCGCTGATCCAGTACGATAACTTCTCGCGGGATTTGCAGGCCAACATCCGCATCAACTGGATTCACACGCCAGGCAGCGACCTCTTCCTGGTCTTCAACACCTCGACTCACTTCGTCGGCGACGACGAGACGGACCTCTTCGACCCTCAAGCCGCTACCATCACGAATAGCCGCGCAGCCGTTGCCAAACTGACGTACGTGGTGTTGCTCTAGAGATCGACTTGTATACCAACGCCAACGACACGAGGCGGGAGCAGACTGACAGACGAATCGCCGAAGACATCCGTCGTAGCAAAATCACGCGAGGTGGCATCGAATAAGTTGCGGGCAAAGGCAGCGATCCGTGTTTCGGCACCGTTGAAGTCGAACGTATACCCGGCGCGGGCGTCGACCGTCGTGTGGTTGCCGGCTAAGAACCTCGGGTCATTTGAGACGGTGCCGTCGGGGTTGTCGATGGTACCGATGATGCTGAAATACTCGCCGGCGTAGGCCACGTTGGCAGCGCCGAAGAAGCCGCGGCCACGGTCGTAGATGACGCCGGCCGAAAGCGTCTCGCCCGGCGAGCCCGGGAATCCAAGTCCCGAAAGATCGCGGGTGCCCTGGAGGAACTCGTCGAATTCGGTTCGGGTGATTCCCAGCGAACTGTAGAGGGTCATGCCCCGGGACGGCACGGCGCGCAGTTCGATCTCTCCGCCGTAGAGCGTAGACGCGCCGGCGTTCTCGGTCCGGAAGAACGGTGTTCCCGGTACAGGGATGCTGACTTGCTGATCGCGCCAGTCTGTGTAGAAGAGGTTCGCGTTCGCGGTGAGCCGGCCTCCAACGAGCCGACTTCTGAAGGAGAGCTCGTAGTTCCAGGTGAATTCGGGATCGAACTGGTTGATGCCGCCTACGGTCTCGACTTGGGAGCCACCGGCACGGTATCCACGCTGAACGTTTGCTCCCAACGAGATGTCTGGCGTAAGGTCGACTTTGGCTCCGAACTTGGGCAGCAAAGCGGTGAATTCCGCGCCGATGGTTCCACGGTTCAGGTTGAGGGCATCGATGATCGCTTGGACGAGGAAGCTCTCGAGCGCCTGAAATGCCGGGGAGGCATCCTCAACCCGGCCGGTGATTCCGTTGTTGACGTTTAGCTCCTCGAACTCCTCCTGATCGTACCGCAAGCCGGCTGTCAGCGTAAGTCCGTCGATAATCTCGTGGTTGAGTTCGCCGAAAAGCGCTCGGTTTTCCGTGTCGACGTCGATGGTGTAGTCACTCGTCAGGATGATCCGAAAACGGTCGACCGGGCCGAACAAGTCTTCGATACCCGGCCGAGCATCGTCAAACACATCGCCTTCGTCGACGCGTGCTGTCGAGCGTTCGAAGGATCCGAGGTAGACACCCAGGACGGCGCGCGTCCGGGCCGTTTCGTAGTTGAAGCGCAGCTCCTGGGTCAGGTTGTTTTCGTTGATCAGGTTCGACTTCGAGACCAAGGGGATCACGAACTCGGGATTGTCCGACAGAAGCCTCGACCCATTCAACTCCGTGGAGAGCCGGCCTGTGACCGACGTGAACGTGAGGGTCGGGGTGATGTCGTAGCTCGCCTCCAGGCCGGTGTTGTGCAGCGTCGACTGGCTGAAAAACGCAAACGGGGATCGCGTGATACGCTCCCCAAAGTTGGGTCCGCTCACGCCAATGAAACTGACTGGCCGGTCGAACCCGGAAGAGTGGCTGAGCAAAACCGTGAGGCCAGAGAGGGCGCGAGGAGTAGCCAGGAGCCGGGCGCGGACGTTCCGCTGAGCGATTGTGTTGGTACGCTCAAAGTCCTCGACATCGGAGGGCACGTTGACGAAGGTCACGCCTGAGTCCTCACCCCCGGTTTCGGCAGAGAGCCGAACTGCGAGCTGGTCCTGAATGAGCGGCGCATTCACGGTCACAGCGGCTTCGTAGAGGTCGGGGCTCCCGCCGGCCACGCGGCCAGCAGCCGACCAATCGAATGTGGGGGAGGCCGAGCGGAGGTAGACGGCCCCGGCGAGTGCATTGCGGCCGCTCGTCGTGGACTGTGGCCCGCGGAAGACCTCTACCGATTCCAGGTCCCAGGTCCCGCGGATGGTCTGTGCGGATGAGGTGAGGCCCTGTTGTACGCCATCGATGTAGATGGACGCCACAGGCGTACGGCCTCCCACAATCCCGTTGTTACCGACCCCACGGATGTTGAAGGTCCCACTCCCACTGGTGGAGACGTTGCCCATGAGCAGCGTGGCGTCCTCCCAATCACGCATGGGAATGGCCTGGATCTCCGTGTCCGTCACGACCCCGACGCTTTCCTGGGTGTCCTGCAAGTTGCGGACAAACTTCTGGCTCCGAACGACGACTTCTCCGATTTGGTCGAGATCGGCCTTGAGCTCGAAGTCGGCCGTTGTTTCAGTGCCGGCTTGGATCGAAACGCTCGCACGCATCGAGCCATAGCCCACGAACGAGGCGACGGCGACGTGCTCACCCGCCGGCAAGCCTCGCAGCGTGTAGCGTCCGAAGGCGTTGGCCGCAGTTCCGAGCGTCGTGCCCTCGATGATGATCGTGGCGCCGGGCAAGGGCTGGCCTGTTTCTGCATCCGTGGCCCGGCCGAGGAGCGTTCCAGTTGACGGTTGCGAGAGAGCAGGGACGGCAAAGCAGGTCAGCAGAACGAACCGGAGGACCAGGGGAGAGGCTGTCAGTTTCATGAGGCCAATGGGTGGGGAGGGAGATACGAGTTTTGCTTATTTGGATTGAATCTACGTTTCCTTCTGTGAACCCGTTCATGAACACTCTGCGCCGTCAGATCAAGTCGGAATGAAAACAGACGGCTTTCCACGAGCAATGCTTGCCGTTTGATGTTGCAAAGAGTGAAACCAACGTGTACTTTGTATCGTAAAGTCCAATCATGATGACAAACCGCCCTCCCATTCCACCAACCGCTCGTGCCAGCGAGCCACCGCCTCAGCAGGCGATGGCCCAGCTGCACTACATTCGCGGTGTTATGGAGCGCGCCGGTACCTTTACGGCCGTGCCCGGAAAAGGCTTGATCGGCGTGGGAGCACTGGGTCTGCTTGCAGCCACCATCTCGTTCAGCCTCGATACCCGGATGTGGCTGCTGTGCTGGCTTGCGGTTGCGGTGGTTGCGGTGCTGGTGGGAGGGATCGCCCTGGCCAGGAAAGCTCATGCCACGAACGCGCCGTTGGACCGCGGGCCGGGGCTCAAATTTCTGCACGGATTGCTGCCGGCTTATGCAGCTGGTGCGTTACTGAGCCTGGCGTGTTGGGCTTCGGGGGCCTTCGTGCTCTTACCCGGCCTTTGGCTCTTGCTCTACGGAGCCGGCACCATCACGGCCGGCATGGCATCCGTTGCGGTTGTGCCGGCTCTCGGTATCGCCTGCATGCTCTTGGGAGCAGTGGCTCTGTTCGTACCGCTGGTTTGGGGCACGGTGTTGATGGGGCTCGGATTTGGCCTCGCCCACATCGTGGCGGGTGCCGTCATCACGAAACGATACGGAGGATAGGATGTCGATCAAGCGCACACGCACACGCTCTGGCCGAAAGCCAGCGGCACCGGCGCTCGATAAACTCATCCACGAACGGATGCGGCTCGGCATCGTGAGTGCCTTGGCCGGTGGGGGAGCCCTCAGTTTTTCCGAACTGAAATCGACCCTCGGTGCTACGGACGGTAATCTCAGCGTCCACGCCCGAAAGCTCGAAGACGCCGGGTACATCGCCTGCTCGAAGTCGTTCGTGGACCGGCTCCCACGCACGGAATACGAGCTCACGCCCAAAGGCCGGCAGGCCCTGGAAACCTACTTAGCCGAGATGGAACGCATCATCCAACTTGCCAAAGGGCGTTAAGCCTGAAGGTGCGCGAGCGCACGAGCCTATTTTTTTATCCATTGACTTTACAATGCAAAGTAATTCATGAATGTAGCACTCATCATGGATGGAAATGGGCGCTGGGCTACGGTGCGAGGCTTGCCTCGCCAGGCTGGGCATGCCGCCGGCGTCCATCGCATCGAACCGATCGTTAGGGCAGCAGCTGAGCGGGGGGTAGGCTCGCTTACGCTCTACGCGTTCTCGTCCGACAACTGGAAACGGCCGGCCGTAGAGGTCCAGGCGTTGATGCGGCTCTTTGCACGGCATCTGCGTGCACAGGCCCCACGCATGCGCGAGGCTGGCGTCCGGATACAGGTGATTGGCCGGCGGGATCGGCTGCCTGTTGAGGTCAGCCGCGCTATCGAGGTGGCAGAGTCGATGACGCGCGCATCCGGCCGGATGACGCTGAGAGTGGCCGTGGATTATTCCGCGCGCGACGCCCTGGCACGTGCAGCGTTCCTGCATGCGCTCTCGGCTCGGCCCGAGTCGCCGTCCGACTCGTTCGCTACAGCGTTGGGGCGAGCGTACGGTGGGAGCGAGCCGGCTCAGGGGCTCGATCTCTTGATCCGCACTGGAGGCGAGCGCCGGCTGAGCGATTTCATGCTCTACGAAGCCGCCTACGCCGAACTGGTTTTTCTGGACGTGCTCTGGCCCGACTTCAGCCCAGCAGACTTTCATCACGCCATCGACACGTTTGCCATCCGGCAACGGCGCTTCGGTGGTTTGCCCTCCACATCGCAAACCGTACGCGAAGATGCAGCCCTCACCCGTTAGCCAAACTCCCCAGGGCCAAACGCCTCAGGGCCAAGCGCCACAGAATCAACCGGCCGGGAATCGACCACCCACGCAAAAATCGGCTTGGTCGGCAGCGAGCTTCGCACCAAGACCCTACACCAAAGAGGCGTTTGAGGTACTGACCACGTCCGCAGCCGTAGGGTATGCCGGCTCCTGGCTGATGTTTGGTTCGCCTGGCCTCGGGTACGCACTCTGGGGCGTATTGGTGGTAGGTACAGTCCTCGTCCTTAGCCGGCGCTGGGAGCGGGCAGACGTCTCTCCTCAGATTCCAGATGCGATCGTTCTCCTTGCAGCAGCACTCTGGATCACCCTGGCCGTCCGGGATAGCGGGTGGCTGACGTTTGCAAGCATTGTGTCTGGAGGCTTGCTCCTAAGTGTCGTGGCTTTCGAGCGCCGGCCGGCTACGGTCGGGTTTCTGGGGTCGATGTGCTCGGCGCCGTTCCGATGGATGTGGAACGGGGTGATTCGATTCGATTGGAAAAACGTGCCTTACTCTTACGACTCGTCCAAGACGCGGCACGTTGTTCTTGGCCTCGGGCTCGCCCTGCCGATTCTTTTCCTCTTTTCGGTGCTGCTCTCGAGTGCCGATGTCGTGTTTGCCTCATGGATGTCGGATGTCCTGTCGGCAGACCTGCCCAAACACGTCAGCCGTTTGCTGCTTGCAGGCATCCTCGCCTCGTTGGTCGGTGGTATCCTTCTCGACGTATCGGCGGGATCTGTCGGTGGATCAAAAGGCGCGAGGACGCTGCCGGCGTTGTCGGCTCAAACGGTTCTCGGTCTCATCAACGTCCTGCTAGCCGCCTACGTGGTACTCCAGATAACGTATCTCTGGCATGGCGTCGATGCAGTGCTAGAAATCCATAACCTTACCTATGCTGAGTTTGCCAGGAGAGGGTTCTTCGAACTCGTGACGGTTGCCGTGCTGGACCTCGCAGTGCTATCTGGTCTAGTGCGGCGCGTAGGAAAAGACCACGCCGGCAGTCTGCGGGTTCATGGCCGGCTGCAGGTCGGTTTGCTGCTGGCGATTCTGGGGACAGCCGGCTGGAAGATGTGGGCCTATCAACACGCCTACGGGTGGACTGAACTGCGTCTGTATGTCAGCATTGGGATGGTGTGGTTGAGCTATGTGTTGTTCACCTTTGTCTCGAAAGCGATGCGGGGCCACACGCGCCGATGGGTACGGCACAGTGTGGTGGCCGCCTCGGTAGTCGTCTTGGGGTTGAATGTGGTCAATGTGCCGGCTTGGATCGTGCATTCGAATGCCGCTCGTTCCAGCGACTTCGACGTGTACTATCACGCCCACCAGTTGAGTGCAGACGCTGCGCCGGCGTTGTTGAACGTCTTGCCCGAGCTAGAGCCGGCTACGCAGGAACACCTACAGCGGGCCATCTTAAACACTCACCAGACCACACGAGGCGCATGGACGGAGTGGAATTGGAACCGGCACCGTGCGCAACGCCTCGTCCAGCACCTCGAACCGACGAGTAGGGCCTCCAAGGCCTGTGAGGCGGAGGATCGGGGCGTACATCGTAGAGCAGAACGCATCAGTGATGACAGGAATACAAATCGCCGTACTGATCTTCGCGCTGTTGATGATTGTCTTAGCCTTCGTCCTGACGATCATCGGGGGGATGACGACCAGCGATACGGAGTCGTTCGCCGGCCGCTTCCTGAAACGGCTCGATGAAGACGACTCGGCGGAGTGGGAGCGGAATTGAGTGGAGTGTTTGGTACGTGGTGCGTAGTGTGTAGCGCGGACGGAGCGTGCTGGGAGATGCAGCGAGCACAGCGTTCTGTGCGGTGGAGCCGTGCGTCCACGACCGCACCTCTCAGAGTACGTCCAGACACGAAGAAGCTGTTTTGACGCTCAGTTAGACACCAGCCAGGATGCCTAAGAATAGGAAGCTGTACTATTCCATCAGCGAAGTCAGTGAACTGACCCAGTTGGCTCCCCACGTACTTAGGTACTGGGAATCTGAATTCGTGCAGCTACGGCCCAAAAAATCGCCGGCGGGAAACCGGAGGTATACGGAGTCCGACATCGAGACAGTTCGGCAGATCAAGCACTTGCTCCGCGAGCAAAAGTACACCCTCGATGGCGCTCGGCAAGCGCTCGAGACGGCCGAGGTGCCATTGCCAGTGGAAGAACTGTTAGAACTCCGTGCTTTTCTATCGAAGGTGCTAGAGAAACTGTAGCGTCCACCGTAAGTTAGCGATCTACAGTTCACCCTAGAGTGTTCGCAACACGTTCTCGGGATGTGGCGCAGTCCGGTAGCGCACTCGGCTGGGGGCCGAGCGGTCGCAGGTTCAAATCCTGTCATCCCGACTTTTTCCTTCGAAAGGGCTCGTTCTTCGGGACGAGCCTTTTTTCGTCCTACGAAGGCATGTTCTGTGACTGAGCCGGCCAAAATTGACCGCTCATTTGTTCGACACGGCGCGTTTTGCAGCCGTATGTTTCGCGTATCCGGTCAGCGCACGACCTTCTCCTTCGCGCTACACAGCCTCAACTCCTCAACCGCCGGCTTTACCGTTCAATGGCCTCCGACACGCCCGCTCGCCCAGGGTCTTCATTTCGTACAGATCTTCGCCTGATTCGCGAACATCGGGGAATCACGCAACAGGACCTCCACGCGGCGACGCGTATACCGGTCGAAGTCATTGGCCTCTTCGAAACCACGGGCCTGCGCGACCATCCGAGCTTCAACGCGGTGTATCTGCGTTCTTTTGTGTCTGAGTACGCGCGCCAAGTGGGAATCCCGACCGAAGACGCACTCGATGCCTTGACGGCCTCCATCGAGAACAGGTACGCCGGAAGTTTGGCCAAGAAACACCTCCCTGACGGTCAAGCGGCTCCGGTTGCTGTGCCTACGTCTCCGGAACAAGCAAGCCCGGACGAGCCAGCCGCTGCGGACGAGCTCGTGGCCGCAGAGGAGGAAACCGCTGCCACGCCCGAGTCGCTACTGGACGAGCCGGCCGCAGCAGAAAAGCCGCCGGCAGAGGTTCAGACTCCTGGTCTGTTTCCGCCGCCCCCGACCCCGTTGCAGGTCGAAGAAGACTTCGACTTGGTCGAACCAGTCATTTCGAAAGAGGATCTGGTGACGCCGACGCGCAAAGTCACCAAGTCGGAGCCGGCACCGTCATCGTTGCCGTGGCCGGCTATCGTGGGCGTGATCGTCGGGATCGTGGTGTTGGGAGGAATCGTGTGGGCGCTCACGCGGGGCGGGGGGACTGCTGAACCGTCAGGTGAGCCGGCGCCGGTGGTGACCGCCGATACGCTGGAGCCAGACATCCCTGCACCGCCAGCGCTCCCCGACACGTTGCGTATTTCCGTCATCGCGTCCGAAGGACCCCTGTTGCGTCTACAAGTCACCCGAGACGAGCAAGACTACACGTGGCACTGGATTGACGAGGCGGATACCCTCAGCGTTGCAGCTGCGGACCGGGTGCTGCTAGAAAACACGAACAGCCCTGCGCTGCGTGATGCTTCGCTGCGCCTGTTTGGGCAACCGTTTCCAATGGCAAACCAAACTCGGGTCGAAGTGACCCGTGAGCGGGCTCGGGCGTTCATGGACTCGGTTCACTACGTGGCACAAGGGTTTCCTGACGGCGCACCTCCTGCCGGCCGCTGAGTTCAAGCGTTTGCTCCAAACGGCAAACCTGAGCGATCCCACTCGTACGCATGTCCGTGATCGAAGAATCCCTGATCGAAAAGACCCAGCGGCTGTCCCGCGTGGCCGCCGGCACGGCGCTCGACGAACTGGATGAGCCCAGCGCGAGGCAGCTTGCCGGCGCACTCCGGCCCGTCGTGGCCGAGCATGCACGGCTCTACTACGTCCAGGATACACCGCTGATCACCGATGGCGAGTACGACCGGCTCTTTCGTTTCCTCTCAGACCTGGAACAGGCCTTTCCACACCTCCAGCGGCCAGATTCACCGACGCAGCGCGTCGGAGGAGAGCCGCTGGACGAGTTTACCAAGGTCCAACACCGCGAGCCACTCCTCAGCCTGTCAAACGCCTTTGATGCCGATGAACTCCGGGCTTGGTATGAGCGCATTGGCAAGGTGCTGTCTGGCGCCGGCCTGGACGAGACGCCGGCCCTCGCGGTCGAGTTGAAAATCGACGGCATCGCCTTGGCGCTAACGTACGAAGCCGGGGTGCTGAATCTTGGTGCCACACGTGGCAACGGGCGAGTGGGGGAGAACATCACTCCCCATGTCCGGACCATTCATTCCGTCCCGTTGACGTTGCGAACGGACACCCCACCAGCCCGCATCGAAGCCCGCGGCGAAGCCTACATGCCTCGCAGCGCCTTCGATGCAATGAACGAGCGCTTGGTAGAGGCCGGCGAACGCCCCTTCGCCAATCCGCGCAACGGCACCGCCGGCAGCCTCCGGCAGCTCGACCCAACAATCACGGCGCAACGTCCACTGGCGTTTTTTGCCTACAGTCTGGGGCCCGTCGAGGGCGATCTGGCCGTCGGTTCACAAACCGAGGCGTTGGCCTGGATGCGGGAGGTGGGCTTTTCGGTGAACGAGTGGGTCGCCACCGTTACGGACATCGAGGAGGCCATCGTGTACTGCGAAGAGATGGGAGCGCGGCGCGACACCCTCGATTACGAAATCGACGGGGTGGTCGTCAAAGTGGATTCGTTTGCACTGCAGCAGTTGCTGGGGAATGTATCGAATGCGCCTCGCTGGGCCGTGGCCTACAAGTTTCCCGCCCGCGAGGCCACGACGCGGCTCTCCGCTATCGAGACGAACGTTGGGCGTACAGGGGTGATCAAACCGCTGGCCCTCCTAGAGCCCGTCGAAATTGGGGGCGTTACCGTGTCCAAGGCCACCCTTCACAACGAGGACTACGTCAAAAGCCGCGACATCCGCCTTGGCGACCTCGTGACGGTGAAACGTGCCGGCGATGTGATTCCGCAGGTGATTGGCCCGGTCGAGGGCGCGCGTGACGGCTCAGAGCAGGCCTGGGCCATGCCGACGCGCTGCCCAGCGTGTGCGCAGCCCCTGAAGCGAGAGGAGGGCGATGCAGATACCTATTGCGTCTCAGCCGAATGCCCCGAGCAGCTCAAGCGGCACGTCGAGCACTATGCGATGCGCAACGCGATGGACATCGACGGGCTGGGCTCCAAGCTGGCTGTACAGCTCGTTGATGCGGGGCTAATCATGGCATTGCCAGACATTTATGCCCTTTCAGTTGAGCAGTTACTCGAACTCGATAAGTTCGCTGAGAAAAAGGCCGAGAATCTGCTGGCCGGCATCGAAGCGTCCAAAACGCGACGCCTGAGCCGGCTCCTCTTTGCGCTCGGTAT
>JBCDHV010000037.1:0-14315 GCA_038749615.1 Bacteroidota bacterium | reverse complement strand
TAACGGATACTCAGCAGCCGGAGGGCCGTGGCGGCGAGGACCCGCAGGTCCATGCCGAGCGACCGATGCTCGATGTAGTACCGGTCGAAAACCAGCTTCTTGCGGACCGACTCGGTGGAGTCATCCGGCGGAAGATTGACCTGCGCGAGCCCCGTCACGCCGGGCAGCACCGCAAGCCGGTCGCGGTAGTGAGGAATCTCTGCGGCGAGCTTCTCGACGAACTCCGGTCGCTCTGGCCGCGGCCCGACAAAGGCCATCTCTCCGCGGAGAATGTTCACCAGCTGCGGCAGTTCATCAAGATGGGACCACCGGAGAAAACGGCCGAGACGTGTTGTGCGGCAATCACCGACCGTCGCCCAAACGGCCCCCGTGCCCGCCTCGGCGTCGTGCCTCATGGACCGGAGCTTGAGCATCGTAAAGGGTCTCCCGCCACGTCCGAGCCGCACCTGACGGTAGATAGCCGCACCGCGTGAAGACGCCTTGACCGCAACGCACAGGAAACTGAGCAACGGCACGACGGGGATCGCCAACAGCACCGCCGCCGACATCCGTAACCAATTCACTTCTGGGAAGTCAGCTCGCCGGCTTCCGCCCTCAAGCTCGTCTTGGACAGGGAACGGCAAGACGTCTACTGCGTTTTGGTTGGGCATGTCTGGTAGCGGTTAGCTTTGTGTAATAGTGTTCTAGAAATTGGTTGCAAAAGGTGGACCGCAAGCCTTCAACGCAGATGAGATGGAGGGCCCGATGCCTGTCGACGCAACTTTGCCAGCTGCATCAACGCGTTCCTGACCCAAGGCTCGTCCGGACGGCGGCTACGGCACCACCGGACATGCGGCTCTGCCTTAACGAATTGCTCGGCTTCCATGTGTGCGAGCGCCAGCAGGGCGCGAGCCGAGTAGAAGTTCGAGTCTAGGGCGGTTGCCTCAGAACCACACTCGATTGCGATCTCAACACGGCCGGCCCGGCGTGCCGCATGACCCGCGTTGAGCCACAGTATCGCGGCGTAGCGATCGTCGAGATCGGCGCTTGTGTCACGGGCCTGCGCTACGGCGTAATCGGCTAGAGCTTGTCGGTCGACGTCCGTGCCCGCGTCTGCGTAACCTTGGAGCATCAGCAGCAGCGTCGCCGCGTCGGGCTGGAATGCCCGCAAGAAGTCCGAAGCCGAGAGGCGTCCGCACAACAGCGAAAGCAACATCGGGCGGTGGCGACCAGGGCGTTGCAACGCTTCACGCCAATACTGGAATGCCCCCTCGGCATCGCCCTCGGCGAGCCGGTGCCGACCAGCGCTGAGCAGCACCGCGCCGTCGTGTGGTCGGGCCGCCAGCGCTTGTCGGTCCAATTCGTCAAGCGCGCGTCGTTCTGGCGGAGCAAGGAACCGCAAGTCGGCCAACAGTTGGTAGACCTGACCCTGCATCGGACCGAGTCGAACCGCTGTCTCGGCGTGACGATACGCCTCGACGAGATCAAGCGATTCATCGCCGAAAGCTCGACGCAGCCATCCGACGGTAGCTCGCAGCGATGAAAATTCGGAAGCGATCGCCGCCTCGGAAATTTGATCGACTCCTAACGGATTCGTTGACGACGCATTGGATTTATAGAAACGTTCAACGAGGCGTTCGGCGAGACGCGCGTGTGCACGGGCACAGTTCGGATCGCGGGCAACAGTTGCTCGCAGCGACTCGATCGCGTGATCGAGCAGCATCCGCTCGTGGGCGCCCACGTCGACCCGCTCCTGAATCGGTCTGCTTCGCTCGTAGTCACGTATCGCAACCGAATGGCGGAGGTAGGCATCCCAAGTGAGCGACGCCCAGCCAGGTCTCGCCAATAGCGAAACCGCGACCGAGGCAGTCAACAGAGCCAACCCCACCGATTTCGACGAGCCGCCGGCGGCCGACGCCTGCCGCGGAGCCGTGCTCGGACGTGTCGACACGCTCAGCTGGCTAAGCCGCATGGCCACCGCGGCTAGCAGCAGTGTGAGACAAAAGCACGAGGGGACAAACCAAACGAAGTCAACCAACGAGTGGAGGAGGCTCGCTACGAGCCCGGGGACGAGCATCGCCCAAAGGGTCACCAAGCGACCAGGGGCGTTGACCGGACGCCAAGCCGAGCTAAACCACCAAGACGTCACCACAGCCGCAGCCAACGCCAGCAGCACCGCGGGCCAGCCCGCCTCGGTAGCCAAGTGAAGGTACCCCGATTCGCAATGGGTGAACTCAGTCGGGAATGGCTGTTCAAAATAAGCGGGGTAAACATCGCGATGCGTACCGATGCCGTATCCCAGGATTGGGCTCTCGGCCTGGGCCTGGAGATTAGCGGCCCAGATCCAACGCCGACCGTGACTGGCGTCTAGGTTTTCGAGAGAACCGGTTGTGAAATCGCCCAGCCGGTCGCCAACCGCCCGATAGCCATGGACAGCGAGTGCCGCCGCTACAAGGACCGCTCCCGTGGCTACGGTCAGAAGGAGTCGCTTGCCGCTGAGAGCGCCGGCGCGCCAATGCATGAGCCCGGACGCTGCGAGACAAGCCGCCAGCGTCACCGCGGCGCCCCTAGACAACGAGAGCAGGACGGCGGCGATCACCAAGACAACAGCGACTCTCGACACAATCGATAAAACACGAGGGGGTGTCGAACCGGGTCTTGCGGGCACTCCATGCCGAGACAACGCGGCGCCTAGCAGGGGCCCTACACCGAGCGTCACGAAATGGGCGAAGTGGTTCTTATTTATGAAGGCGCCTTGCACCCACTGCCCGATATCGCGGTGCGGGTGCTGATAGACCCACAACAAGCGTCCATTGCTCGTCGCGTACTGCATCAGGCCGAAGCAGGCCATGCAAGCGGCGGCGACTCCGATTGCCAAAAGCAATCGGTGGGCGTCATCCGCCGTTCGAATCGCTGAGGCAGCACACCAAAATAGCGACACATGGGCGAGCAGCACCGCCAGGCCAATGCGGGTTGAGCAGGGCGCCATCGAGATCGTCCGCCACTCACCGAAGCCGCTGATCGCTGCATCACCAGTCGACCAAGCCGGCAGCAGTTGATTGCGTGCGGGGATGAGCGCGTCCAGAAGCTGCGTCGGCAGCGGCGTTATCTGCAGCAGAACCGCACCAACCGCAAGGCCGCAGATGACGGCTGCTGGCCCAGACCGCCGATCAATCGCGACACGCCGACCCGCGACTAAACACCCCAGCGACGCCACAACAACAAACCCC
This sequence comes from Bacteroidota bacterium, assembly GCA_038749615.1. GTDB lineage: Bacteria > Bacteroidota > Rhodothermia > Rhodothermales > DATKEJ01 > JBCDHV01. The sequence goes on along the minus strand of JBCDHV010000037.1, from coordinate 11,106 downwards.
GCGTAGACGAGCCGCCCCGCGTGATGCCGGCCGCCCAGTAACATTGGCGCCACAAACAGGCACCCGATGAATCCTATCGTGATCGCCGCCTCGCCCAACCGAACGAAGCGCGTCTCTAGCTGCATGCTGGGCAGGCGGGTCGTTCGCTTTGACGACGAGAACTTCAAGGTAGCAGGCCATCTTCAAGGTCCCCCCCTCGAAGTTTGGTCACGCTGCGAGGCGTGGTTCGCCAATATTTTTAGGGTCGGCTTCCGCTGAGGTTTCCGGATCGGCTCCATAGCCGTACCCGTAGCCGTAGCCGTAGGCACCCCCCGCGTCACCCACCCGGTTTGCGACAACGCCAAGCAGGTGGACACCGGCCGAATGGAAACTGTCACAAGCGCGGGCGACCAGCCGACGGTGGTTCTTGTCGGGGCTGATCACCAGCAAGACCCCGTCGACAAGCCGGCCCACCAGCTGCGCGTCGCTGACCGCCAGCACCGGCGGGCAATCAATAAGCACCTGGTCGTAGTTAGCGTCGGCCCACGCTAGAAGCTCCGAGAAGTTTTGCCCGGAAAGTAGTTCGGGGGCGTTAGCACGTCGTGGCCCGGCGGGGATTATGTCGAGCTTCGGCTCGGCGGTGCGCTGAACCACGCGCTCGGCTACCCGCGCGACATCCCCGGACTCAACGAGAACGTCAGTCACCCCTGGCCGACCCTTCTGATCAAGCAAGGTCGTCATGCCCGGCCGTCGGAGGTCGGCGTCGATGACAAGCGTACGCCGGCCGATCTGAGCGAATGCGACCGCGAGGTTGGAGGATACGGTTGTCTTGCCGTCGCTCGGCTCGGCGCTCGATATCGCGATCCTGTCGGCCGATTGTTCTCCAAGCGTGATCGCGGTGCGTAGGGTCCGAAACGCTTCCATCTCGTGCGTGCTACCCGCCCGATGCATGGCGACCGACTCAAGCCCCGGTCCATCGAACGCCTCGATCTTCCTCACCAGTGCAAGCACCGGAGTATCGAGTTGCAACGCGATCTCTTCGGGCGACCCGAAACGATCGTCGAGGAGGTCCTGGGCATAAACGATCCCAACACCGACCAATAAGCCAAGAACAATAGAGGCGGCAAACACCAACTCGAACCTCGGCGACACGGGCGTGTCGTCGGGCAGTGGCTGCTCGACCGGCGTCACCTTGATGGGGCCCTGCACTTGATGGATATCGATTGCGGCTATCTTCTCAAACAGGACATCAACCTCACGCTCCAGCCGGGTCACGTCGCGTTCGCGCATAGCGAGGTCGATGAGTGCACCGCTGTGGTAGGCGGCTTCGCCGCGGGCGGCCTCGAAAGCGGTTGTAAGTTGCTGCTCGCGTTGCCAGGCTTGGGCGATCGACTGCCGCAGCATTTGACGGAGCAGGCGCCCGATGTCTTCGCTCGCCAGCACGCCGTAGCGCGATCCGCTCGCCGAGTGGTAACTCGTTAGATAGCGCTCGATGCCACCTATCTCGTCCTGCACGGCGAGCACCTCCGGGTGTCGAGGCCCGAGATGAGCGGAGATGCGACGCAAGCGATTCTGCAAGGTCAGCAGCCTCATCTGCTGCTGGCCGAGCGCCGACTGATCCTGCTCGCTCATACCGAGCGTGGACAGCAACGCCTCGCGGCCGACCGTCTCTTCGACGAGCGCGAGGTAGGGGCGGACATCCTCGCCACGCGACAGGGCCGCTTCGACGGTTGCTAGTGACGCCTGCGTTTCAAGCCGCTGTTTCTGGATTTCGACGAGCGACTCGTTCAACTGGATCGCACGCGCAATCGTCGGATCAACCACACCGTCTCTGCTCTCAACCGATAGATGGCCTATGGTTTGCCTTAGCTGTTGCAATTCTTGTTGCCGCTCGGCAAGCTCCCGACGCTTTAAGTCACGCTCTGCGGTGAGTTTCGCAAGAACCTCCGCGGCGGTGTCGCCGTGCGTCTTTTCCACGAAGTCGAGGTAAGCGTCTGTTACCGCGGTCACGACCGCGGCGGCCGCCTCAGGGTCCGCGGACCGGTAGCTAACCTGCAGCACGTTGGTTTTTCGAACGGTCGACGCACTCAGTCTTTCGGCGATCGTATCAACCCAGTCGGAAGGCGGTTCCGGCGCAAGATCGATTCTGTGCTCGGGCGCGAGTTTTTCGATAGCAGCCCCAACGACGACGGGGCTCCGAACAAGTTCACGGTGCGTCGACATGATCGTGTCGGAGCCGGATTGCTCGTTAAGCGTCGAAACCTGATCCGGCGACTGCTGGATGATCATCAGCTTCGAGTCCGACTGGTACTCCCGCGGCGCCAATGCAAAGTACACGACCCCTAGCACAACGTGTGAGGCGAGCACCGTGAAGATCACACGCTGACGCCGAAGCATCAGCCGCCAGATCCGTAGCAGACCGTGCAGAAATTCAGCGTTGGCGGTGGGGCTGTTCACCTGTTGCGCGTTGCTGTCGTGGGTGCTATGCATCGTTCTTCGATCAGTCCATCCCGACAGCGAAGCGGGTGCTCGCGGCTTGCTACAGCGATACGCCGGTACGAGTTACGCCGAGCGTGACTCGAAGGAAGCTTTTCGTAGCCTCAAGGACGGACGTCGCAACCGACGACTCAACTGAGACAAGGTCCCCGGCCACAAGTACGAGATTGTCTGGGCCGTTCTTCTTGGCCCTGCGGATACTCACGGCAATCACCGCGGGCGCTCCGTCGGGACGCTGGCGAATGACAAGGACCCGATCCGCGACCGGAGACGTCCGACCTCCCGCCAACGCGATCGCGTCAAGCAGCCTGACTTCTTGATCGTGAGGCAACTCAAATTGGTCGGGCCTATTCACAAGACCGCTGACATGGATTGCCCGATCTTCGCTGGGCAAGACCATGACGACATCACCGTCGTTGAGTGTCTTAGTCGATTGACTGGCGGTCAGTGACAGGTCGACACGCTCGGTCACCGGCTCTATTGCTCCCGGCGTACCCTGCTCGTAGCCCACCAACTCCACGCCGTCGCCGTTTGATGATGCGACCACGTCGCCGGTTGGTTGGCGAACGACTTCGACCTGCGTGCCCGCGTCTTCGGTCATTCCGCCGGCCGCCGCGAGGGCGCCGATTAGATGGCAAGCGGATGCCGGTACTTCGTGCACGCCCGGCGTGTTGACCGCGCCGAGCACAGTGATGCGCTTGGTCGCCGGTTCGCTTACATTCACGTGAACGTTCGGGTGACGGTACAGTCCGCGTGAGATGGCCGCCTGTGCGATCAGGCGTTCCGCCCCGGACGCGTCGGCTCCCGACACGCGTACGGGGCCAACAATCGGCACATCCAGGGCGCCGTCGGCAGCCACACGAAGCGCGTGCGGGTCAACGGGCTCCGTCTCCATCCCGCTACGGACCGTCACTTCAACCAGGTCGCCTGGACCGATGACGTTGCTCGAGGCCACCGACGCCGTGAGGCCAGCAATTTGCATTTGCCTGCTATCGACCCGACTGTTGGCTAGCAGGCTCGGCGGCAAATCGGCGGCTTGATAGTGGCCGCTTCGGCAACCGAGTGGCAACGCAACAAGTCCTAGCACTGCGAATGCCATTGCCGATTCAGGGAATTTCGATTGCACGGCTCGTTTCTGCCACGATGAAGCTTATCAGTGAGGCGCGCCACGCCTTGTTACAGCGCCCGACCGCACAGCGATCCCTGCACAACAGCGATCCCTGTACAACAGCGATCCCTGTACAACAGCGATCCCAGTACAGCGGTCCGGGCAGTCAGCACGGCGGTCCCGGCAGGGTGGTGGCGGGAATTACAGGTTTAACGGGGCCAAAGCAAGACGAGTTCGGTCGCCCCGACGCGTCCATTTGAATCGTTCAAGCCTCGCCCAAAACGCTGTTGTATTGCGGGTGTTCGACCCACTAGAGTCCGCCACTTGCGCGAGTCGAATTTCGGGGTCGGATCTTTTGTAGACACGACTCCGTCGGTCACGGTCGATGCGATTGGCGAAACCCGATACGGGGCTAGGGTCCAAACTAGATTATGCAGAATCTGTTTGCTGGGGGGCTCGCAAGGTCGATCTCACTCGCCGTATTACAAGGGCTCGAGCCCTTGGCGTACCTCGGTCTCCTGGCGATGGTGAGCTTTTGGTCGGGCCCTTCGGAAGCGGGGCTGTACGTCTACTTCATTGATAGCGTCGCGATATTTACGATCCTCGCGGTTTTCGGCTTCGACGTAAGCGGTGTGCGTTTCCTTGCAGCCGCGGTTGCAACCGGCGACCTGCCTCGTGCACATGCATTCGCGCGGTTCGCTCAACGCGTGGTCGTCGCTGCAGGGTTCGCTTCGGCTCTTGCAGCCCTGGTCGTTTGGCAACTGATTGGAGACCAAGCAACGCGGTTGCCAGCCGCCACGCTGCTAGGCGCGGCTACCATTCCTTTGCACGCGGTCACGCTAACGCAGCTTGCTTTGCTGCGGGGCATGGGCGAGTGCCTCATCCCACGACTTCTGAAAGCCGGCATTCCCGCGGCGACACTCCTAATCTGCGGCGTCGTTCGACAGTTGGGCCTGCTGACGGAACCGTCTGTTGTCGCGCTGTTGGCGATTCAGGCGATTGTTCTCGGAATCGCTCTTACTGTCGCAATCTATCGCTTGTCTCAATTCCGATTGAGCTCGTGTGCCGATCGGTCCAGCTTCGCGCCTTACACATGGCTCGGAACCTCGGCTACTCTCCTCCTTGTTTCTGCAGTAATGGTTATCCAGTCGAGGCTGGACACCGTAATGCTGGCCACTTTGCGCAGTGAAACGGAAGCCGCCGTTTACGCCTTAGTGTCCAAGTGCAGTTTGCTGCTTATCCTCCCGCTCACGACGGTGAACTACGTTATTGCTCCGCGGTGCGCCTCGCTGCACGCTGCCGGCGACCAGGAAGGCATGCGACGGCTGGTGCTGAGGGCAGCGCAGCTCTCGCTCGGACTCGCCTTACCGATCGGCGCGATTCTCTCGCTAGTTGGGCAGCCGATGCTTAATCTCCTCGGCGAGGAATTCGCTTCTCGGCCAAGCCTGTTGCTGCTAGCGATGACGGCTCCGCTTGTCCAAGCCGCGACCGGGTCGGTAGCCGTGGTTGCAAGCATGACTGGCAACCAGGTAGTGGTCGGAGTGGTGCAGACCACTGCCGTGTTGACGAACATCGCTTTGAATGCGGTCGCCATCCCGGTCTTTGGCGTTTGGGGGGCGGTCGCGACAACTGCGACAATCACGATCGCTGCTCGCCTGGCGATGGTATACGGAGTCTGGCTGAGAGCTGGGATTCTTACACTGCCGATCCCACTCGGCCACGCCGCCAGCCGCGAAACCGATCCCAGGGCTACGGGCTACCGCGCGCCCTCGGTTAAACCGCTCTGTGCAGTCCCGAGCAGCGATCAATGAACCCAGAAGTCTTATTCTTAAACGCGGTGGTCGGCGTCGCTCTGTGGCTGACTGTCTGTTGGCTAACGGCAAGTGTCTCGCATCGCACCCCGCAACTTGAGAGCTGGGGGCCGGCCCTCCAAGGCATTGCGCTCGCTTGGGCCCTCTTCGGAGTGTTCCGATGCGACCTCGACGAGATACCCGACAGCATAACGCACTTCGAGGGCGCGAAATACGTCGCATCGCTGCTCGCGGACCACGACTACGGCGAGTACTGGCGGCAGCTCGGCGGTGGGAACCAAGGGTATCAGTTCATGCTCGGAACCGGCTTGTGGATGTTCCCCGCTTCATCCCGGCTGATCAACATGCTGACAGCGTGCGTCGGGTTCTACGCAACGCTCCTCCTGCTTGAGCACTGCTGCAGCTACCGCAACAACCGACCAGCCCCGTCGTGGCTTGTTGCGTGCACGGTCACGTTACCAACCTTCCTGTGGTGGTCATGCAATATCAATAAAGAGTCCTGGGTGCTGCTCGGTATCGTCCTAATGCAGCGCGCGGTCCTTGGTGTTCTACCAGACAAGGAAAATCAACGGTTCTTTCTCGCGGGCGCTGTCGGACTGCTGGTGGTTGGCTTTCTAAGGCCACACATCGCCATGGCCTGGCTTTTTGGCATCTGCGGCTCGATTGTCGTCACAACCCGTAATTTGAAGGTCGGCGTATTGTGCTGCGTCGCGATCGTCGGGCTATGCGCTGCAATCCCCTTCTGGAGGCCAGACGTCGCTCAGATTCTATCCGAGACGAGCCTCCTGGAGGCAATGAATCAAGGCTACGAGGTCCGCGTAGGACAAGATATCGGCGCCTCAGCCATCCAGCGGGGCGGCCAGATCTTGCCATTTGCAACCGGACTTGAAGTGCTCTTTTTTCGTCCGCTCCCGCAAGACATCTACAACGCGGCGATGTGGTTCGCCGGGATTGAGATTTGGGCAGTCACCGCCTGGTGTGTCATCGGGTGTGTCGCTTCGAGAGCTTCGCTGCGACCGCTGGCGAACCCACCACTGCTCGCCGCGCTGCTTGCGATCCTCGCCCTATCATTTTTCTTCAGCTACATGCCGTATCTCGGATACATGGTGCGGCAGCGGCTGCAAGCTTACCCGGCGATTATCACGCTTGCGTCGCTTGTCTGGTCGCAGTCACGGGGTTGGATCAACGCGACCGACGCCTCGACTACCCAGCGTCAGAGTGCCAACCGCGAAAAGGTCCTTCGCCGCACCGGCGCGGTGGGATCACACCTGCACGGGGCCTAAGTACGCCTTGCACGCATCATCGGATCTTTGTACAAGCCGCGTTCCGCGGAGCCCTCGGTCGCAACGCGTGTCCAAAGCCACCCGTCTGTCGCAAGCAAGCCGCAATGACAATCCCCGATGCTCACATCGACGAGATGATCGCGATCAACACGCGTCAGCGGGAGTACTACGAACAGGCGAATGGGTCCGCAAGCGCTAGCGTTAATGGATACGCAACAAACGCTTGGCGACGCATCAGGGCCCACTGGCTGGGCGTTTGCTCGCCGGTCGACAGAGAAGCCGAGATGCGACAACTCCATCAGGGCTGGCTCGGCAGTCTCACCGGGGCTCGGGTGCTCGAACTCGGGGCCGGCTCAGGAAGCCCGATGTCGGTTTGGCTCGCCAAGACCTCAGCGGAATACACCGCGATTGACCTCAGCAAACCGCGCCTCGACGAATTGCAGGCAACTCTGGCCGGCAACGGCGTGACCGACGCGTCGCTGTATGCCACGGACTTCTTGAGCGACGATTTTGACCAGCGTGGCTTCGACATAGTCTACGCGAGATCCGTGCTTCATCACTTTCGTCACGTGGAACCCATGCTCGACAAGTTGTCCGGCTGCATGGCTCCGGGCGGCATGGTAGTCAGCTTTGACCCGCTGCAAACGTGGTGGGGCGCACGGCTCTTCCGAAATTGCTACCGGCCGTTTCAGACAGACGCGGACTGGGAATACCCATTCACAAAAAAGACCTTCCAGGCCATTGAGTCACGGTTCGCTATCGAGGCCGTGCAGGGCTACTTCGGTCGCAGCAAGTGGGCGCTGCCGATTGCGATGGTCGCTCCGAACTCTATCGCCCGGTCGATCGCTCTGCGTCTCCACAGGTCCGACCAGCAAGCGTTGACCTCGGTCAACATAATTCCGACGTGCCTACAGGCGTCTTTGCTGCTCCGCAAGAATGGGGCCCCGCAGCTCGGCGTGGTTGCCTAGCTTACCGGATCGCCGTCGGTCGACCAGAACCAGACATCCATGGACCGATCTAACCAAGGACTACCTACTGCGCTCGTTGTAGGCCCGCAACGCGCCGGAACGACCTGGATACACAACTATCTCCTGCAGAGAGGGGACATCTGCTTGCCGCGCGGTGTCAAAGAGACTTTTTTCTTTGACGAGCGTTACCACAAAGGGTGCGGCTGGTACACCCACCACTTCCGACGCAAGCCACACCACTCCGCGGTTGTCGAAGTCGGGCCGACCTACTTCCACTCGGCCGCAGCCGCCGCCCGGATCCGCGACACTCTCCCCGGGGCTCGCGTGATCTGCGTGCTGCGTGATCCCGCGGAACGCGCCTTCTCACTTTGGCTGCACCTGCGGCGTTACGGGCAGACGACAGTCGGCTTTCGGGAAGCGTTTCTGACAGTACCCATCCTTCGCGATTCCAGTCGCTACGCAACCTCCCTCAGACTGTGGACAGATCAAAATGGCGGTGGCAGAGTAACAACTCTGTTCATGTCGCTACTCAAAACAGACAGGGATAACTACTGTCGGCGCCTTTGTGAAGGGATTGGCGTTCCCTTCTCCAAGCCCGCATCGGAGTTCGACCAACGAGTGAACGCGGCGTCGAGGCCCCGTGTACAATGGCTCGCCAATACCGCGCAATGGGCGGCCAACCGCCTGCGCGATCGAAGATGCTACGGCATTATTAACGCCGCAAAAAAGCTTGGAGCCAAGGGCTTGATAATGGGTTCACCAGCTCTGCTTAAAGATACCACCTTGAAACACGCGGACCGCCTCTGGGTGTACGATCGGCTCGCTTCCGAGATCGACGAATTGCGTGAGCTTCTTCACGACCCGAAGGAGATGTCGGAATGGGGCCCGCACCGTGCAGACCAGACCGATGCGGATCGGGCCGCGTAGTCCGCGTAGCTAATCATCATTTACGCCCCTCCAGCAGACCGCACGAATGGCCCACGCCCTAATCGTATCACCTTGCGATCGAAGCACTTATGCGTTTCGCCGCCCGCAGATTCTCGAACTCCTCGATCGGGGCTACCGGGTCAGTGTCGCCACGCCGGACGGGCCGTGGGTCGAAGAGATCCGACAGCTGGGGGCGTCCCATCACATTGTCAACTTCTGCCGCTTTCCAAGCCTCGCGAGGGATGCGAAAACCTTGCTCTCGCTCGCTCGCTTGATACGGCGGCTCAAACCCGATGTCGTGCACTCGATCAATACAAAAGCCGTCGTCCTCGGCTCGTTTGCCGCGAGACTTGCTGGCGTGCCACGTATTACAAACACATTTCCGGGGACCGGGTATACGTTTTTTGACAGCGAGACCGGCTCACCGCGTCGTCCGCCTTGGCATATGAGGGCTCTAGTCCGCTCTGCCTGTGGTTTTGCGGACCGCACCCTGTTTGTCAACCGCGACGATGTCGATCTTTATGTGCATCACGGTCTGATTTCTCCTGCAAAATCAGCAATGGTACGTAGTGAGGGGATCGATATATCGACCTTCTCGCCGATAAAGATTTCCGAGGAAGCACGCTCTCGCACGCGCGGTTTGCTCGCGAGCGATGCGAACACCGTCATCGTGCTGATGATGGTTGCGAGGGTGACCAAGAGCAAAGGAACACTCGAGTTCCTAGAAGCGAGCCGTGCAGCGGCCGAGTGGGGCGTTCCCGTTAGATTCGTTCTCGCCGGCCCGCTTGATCCGGAATGCCCCGATCCGATTCGTGAAGAGCTCCTTAGTCCGACCGACCAATTCAATTGGATCGGCTGGCGTGACGACGTGGCGGAGCTTCTCGCCGCGTCGGACATTGTTTCGCTCCCCTCGTTCTACCGCGAGGGTGTGCCCGTCACGCTGCTTGAGGCGCTGGCGACAGGGAAACCGATTGTTACCACCGACCACGTAGGCTGCCGAGAAGTTGTCGACAACGGTCGCAACGGATTTCTGGTGCCGCCCCGCAACGCTGGCAAGTTGGCGTACGCGATTAGGAAGATCGCGATTGACGCGAGGCTGAGGTCGCGCTTCGCCGCCGCGTCACGGCAAAAAGCCGAAAATGAGTTTTGCGACCGTGCGATTAGTGCACAGATCGTCGACGCGCTGTACGGAAACAGCCCAACGAAGGCGCGCCCCGCTTCGGCAGCGGCGTAGACTCACCGCGCAGCAACCCTGTCAGGACCAATCGCCGACCTGCCCAAAGGCGTAGTCGATGTCGTCGTCCGAGACGTCTTGCAAGTCGCTTCCCTCGGAAGCGAACGCCCGCACCGTGGCGAAGCCGCTCGTTAGATTGTAAAACGACGCGTCGACGGCACGAAGGATGGCGTGTTCTTTTCTCGCGATTAGCTGATCGTCGCCGTCGGATCCGTAGAGCTGCGCAGTGTCGGCCCCGGTGCTCGCGTAGGCTCGCACTTCGTCGAAACCCCTCGCGAGGCTGTAGTGCTCGTTTCCGGCCCCACGCATGAGGCTGTAGTCATCGCGGCCAACAAAGATGTCTGCCCCCGCGGAATCGTAGAGGTAAGCCAGGTCGCGGCCGGTCGACGCGTAAGCGCGTACCTGGTCAAAGCCGCGAGCCAGGTTGTAGACCTCCCCGTCGGTAGACTGCATTAGGCCGTAGTCGGCTCGCCCTACAAATAGATCGTCGCCCGCCGTGTCGTAGAGGTAGGCAAGGTCATTGCCTGTCGACGCATACGCCCGCACCGCGTCGAATCCCTTTGCAAGGTTGTAAGTCTCGCCATCGGCCGACGCTAGAATACCCAGGTCACCACGAGCCGTGAACGTGTCATCCCCAATTGTATCGTACAGCGATGCAATGTCGTTGCCGGCCGAAGCGTAAACTCTTACCTCATCAAAGCCGCGAGCGAGCGTGTACATCGTCGCCGATGACGACCGCAGCAGCGTGTAGTCGTGCCTCGCGATCAGGTTGTCGTCGCCGCTAGTGTCGTAGACGAACGCCTGGTCAAGGCCCGTCGACGCGTAGGCCCTCGCGTCGGCAAAGCCAACCGCCTCATTGAAAAAGCTCCCATCAAACGCGCGAATCTGAGCGTAGCCCTCTCGACCCGAGAAGCGGTCGTCTCCGGCGGAGTCGTAGAGTCGAACCGCATCGGTGCCTCCCCCGCCAACTAGGCGAGCATCACGTACAGAGCTCGCCGTCGCAGAGTATGCCCCGCCTGACAAGCTCGCGTAGCCGTCACGGAGCACCCCAGTCTCGTTGCCCGCCGAGCCGGTCAGCGTCACGCTGTCCGTGCCCGCGGCGCCGCTTAGAGAGAACGTGTTGTAGCTCGACGCGGCGAAGCTGTACGAAACGCCGTTCACGGTGACGGTGTGGCTCGAAGCGCCCGCCGCGAACGACAGCGCGTCGTTGCCCGACGTGCCGGCGACGGTGACCGTCGCGCCGCTTGTGCTGACAAGGTTCGTCAGCCGCAGGTCGGCCGTTCCGGCGCCGGTGACCTTG
>JBCDHV010000036.1:0-14538 GCA_038749615.1 Bacteroidota bacterium | reverse complement strand
TCGCAAGCACGTCCGCCGGGTCGTCGATGAGTCGTTGGGCGTCACGCGGCCCGTCGTGCAGCTAGCCGTTGGGTCGAAGGAATACGACCGGCTCAAGGAATCTGTCTCCGAAAAAGCCTTCACGCTCACCGCCACCACGTTTGACGATCCCGCCTTCAACCAGAGCCGCGCCAAGATCGTCCGCGAGCACATGACCGAGCGGATGGAGCAACTCTCTCCGAAGGAATTCCAGTACCTCCTCCGGCCGGCCTTCGAGGAAGAGGAACTGAAGCTCATCCTGTTGGGCGCTCTGCTGGGGTTCGGCACCGGCGTTGCCCAATTCGTCTGGGTGTTCAAGGACGTCTGGCTCCGCTGGGCCGCCGAGGCGGGGGTCCCGATCCCGCCGGGGTTGTGACGTGGATGGGGCTCGCTCCTGCTCGCGTGGCGGGTGGGAGGGCTCGCTTCGCTCGCGTGGCGGGTAGCGGGTCTCGCAGCGCTTGGGCTGATGCCAGGCTAGCAACAGGTGCCTCCCGGCACGACCTCGCCGGTCTTCGAGTACCCCTCGGCCAGAGCTAGTCTGGCAGGACGCGCTTCCCGGCACGGCCTCGCCGGTCTTCGAGCACCCCTCGGCCAGAGCTAGTCTGGCAGGACGCGCCTCCCGGCACGACCTCGCCGGTCTTCGAGCACTCCTCGGCCAATGCCAACACGGTCCCGCACCGCCCCCCAAACCGAAGGCGACAACCTTCCAAAGACCGTCGAGGTCTCCCGCCGCCAAGCCCCAGCTAGCATCGCACCGGTCTCCCACCACCAGCCTCCCCCAAGGCCCAGCCGGCACCCCCACCGATCCCCCCAGCGCCCGTTTCGCACGTGAAGAAGCTGAACACCCCCTCCAACACGCATGGACCCATGATCCGACGATTCTGCTTCCTCCTTCTCGTTTGCGCGCTAGCCGCCGGCCTACATGCCGCTCCTCAACCCACCGTCACGTGGACCGGGGCCGGCGACGGCACGTCCTGGAACGACGCTGCCAACTGGAACACCAACACCGTCCCAGGCCCCTCGGACGATGCGGTGATCGACAAGGCCGGCACGAACATCATCGTCCTTAGTGAGGCTGGTGCTTCCGTGAAGAGCTTCACGCTCTCCGGTACGAATACGCTCCGCATCAACACGAGCCTCACGTTCTCCGCCGCCTCGGAGATTGGAGCAAGCGCGAAAGTCGAGTGGCACAGCGGTACCCTGGGCGGAGCCGGCACGCTGACGAACAACGGCACGCTGGAGGCTACGGGCATTCACGCCAAGCTGCTGTCTGGCAAGACGATGACGAATGCCGGCACCCTCCTGGTGAGCGGTACCGGCGACGTACAGGTTTCGGATCTCACGCTCACCAACACCGGCGTGATCGATCTGGCCTCCGACAGCGGCAACCTCGATCTCGTTTCTGGAGACGCGCAACTCATCAACACGGGTGTGCTGCGAAAGTCCGGGGGGCCTGGCGAAGCGCAAGTCGATGTCGCGACGGTCAATGCCGGCACCATCGATGTCCAAGTCGGAACGCTCCAGTTCGCACGTGCCCTGGAGCATCAGGATGGGGCCGATCTCACCGGTGCCGGCACGTTCCTGGCAGTCAAAGCCGAGCTCACCCACAGCGGCGATACCTCGCCCAGCCGGCTGACGTGGTCGGGCAACTACGCGCCGGACGCGGACGCGACGCTCAACATCGACCTCGTCGATGCTTCTGGGCCGGGCACAGGGCATGGCCAACTCGTCATCTCTGGCACGGCAACCCTGGGCGGCGCGCTCAACCTCGACTTTGCCGGCCCGCTGACCGATGGCGACACGTTCGTCATCCTGACGGCCGAGGACGGCATCTCCGGCACGTTCACGCCCAGCGCGGCGATCTATGAGGACGGCTTCCTCGCCACCATCGAGTACAGCACCAATGATGTTACCGTCCGCGTGCAGCGCATCGATGCCGACTATGCCGTTTCCATGTCGGCGAGCGCTCCCGTAGTGGACGAGAATGGCCAGGTTACGTTCATGGTCGTGGCTCGCAACCTCGGGCCGGACGATGAAACAGAGATTCCTGCGGCCTACCGGCCGGCGTTCGTGCTGGCTTTGAGCGCTTCCGAGCCGGCTGGTCTCACGTTCGAGAGCGTCACGGTAAGCAACGGTACGTTCAGTGACGGGCTGTGGACCCTCAACGATCTTCCTGTCTCTGATGCCGACGGCGACACACTGACCGTCGTGGCGACGGTGAACGGGGTCGGCCGGTTTACGAGCACGGCGTCGGTCGTCAAGAGCGGATTCTTCGATGCCACGGCGGACAACAACACGGCGTCGGCGTCGGTCTTCTCTCCGCCCACCTACGACGGGGAGATCGAAGGCACACTCGCCGGCTCCGGCCAGTACCAGGCCATCGTCCGGCTCAAAGCGAACGAACCGGGCCAAGACCTCGGCACGTCGACCTTCACGCTCAGCTTCAACGACGATGCGCTGAGTTATGCAAGCGCCTCGTTCGCCAACTTCGACCAGAGCACCGATGCCGACTACGCGCCGGCTACCGTGACCGTCGTCCCTGTTGCGGACGGCCCAGACCAACTGAAGATCGAGGTCGCGCTGGCGAACGCCGGCCGTGGCACTCCCGTGCCGGCGAGGTTCATCGACTTCGTCACGCTGACGTTTTCGGTGACGGACGCCTCGCAGATGCCAGATCTGGCATGGGTCGAGGACGCCACAACCGTGCGGGATGGCGACAACACGACCACCTGGTTACAAGGCACGCTCACGGGCAAATCGGGTGGGCCGGCCGTGGTCTGGGTAGATTTCGATGCGAAAGTTGCGGGCCGAAACGTGACGCTGACGTGGGAGACGGCAACGGAGAATGGAAACGCCGGCTTCACGGTCGAGCGATGGACGATGGGCGTCATTGGCGCGCAACCCTCAGGCAAAAAGTGGAAAGACGTGGGCTTTGTTGAAGGAGCCGGCACGTCAGCTGAAGCACAGTCGTACAAGTTCCGCATCATTGGCGAGACGGCGGGGCAGCATGTGTACCGCTTGCGGCAAGTCGATCTGGACGGGACGGTTACCTACAGCAAGGAAATCCGAATAACGGTCCAGCAAGGCAGCGGGCAAATGTTCGGCCCGAATAGATAGAAAGGTATTTCTTGAGGTGCCGATGATCCCGTTTTGAAAGAATCCGCACGTGAGGGAGATGACCTCCTCCATCAATCACGTGTGAACATGATTCTACGATTCAAAACGGCGCTGTTTGCTCTCCTGCTCACGGTTGCCGGTGTCCAGGCTACGCCGCGAGCAACCGTCACCTGGACCGGGGCCGGCGACGGTACGTCTTGGAACGACACGGGCAACTGGGACACCGGAACGGTGCCGGCCTTTGGCGACGATGTGGTCATCGACCTCGCCGGCACCAACACGATCACCCTCAACGTCTCAGCCAACCTCAACAGCCTCAGCCTCTCGGGTGCGAACACGCTCCTGATGCAGCAGAATCTGGCACTGGCCAGCGCCAGCTCGATCGGTGGCAGCGCGAGGCTCGAATGGAATTCTGGTAACTTGTCGGGTACCGGCACGCTAACGAACGCGGGCTTGGTCGAGTCCGTCGGGGCCACCAACAAGACGCTCATCGGGCTCACGGTCGTCAACGACGGCACGCTCCGGATCTCAGGCTCGGGCAACATCGACATGAACCAGTCGGACATCACGAACAACGCGCTCGTCGACCTCGCGGCTGACGGCGGCGAGTTCAACCTGATCGGTGGCGCGCCCACGCTGACGAACGCGGCCTCGGGTACCATCCGGAAATCAGCCGGTGCCGGCGCGACGAACATCGACATCGCCATCGACAACCAAGGTGGTACCATCGGGGCGCAGTCCGGATCGCTCATTCTGACGCGCAGTGGAACGATCAACGGGGGGCAGCTCGAAGCAGGCGCTGGTGCCCGGCTGCAAATCGCGATCACCTACACGTTCTCCGGCACGGTCACGGGCAACCCGTCGGGTGAGGTCGTGCTGGTTAGCACCGGGACGGTCTCGGTGCCGGTGGCTGCGACGGTGAACTTTGGGGGCACCGGTCTCCGTTGGGAAGCTGGCACCATTTCGGGCGTGGGCACACTCACGAACGCGGGCCTGATCGACGCCTTTGGTGCGTCGAACAAGACGCTCAGTGGAGCCACGCTCGTCAACGACGGCACGCTCCGGATCTCGGGCTCGGGCAACATCAACGTGAACCAGTCGGACATCACGAACAACGCGCTTATCGACCTCGCGGCCGACGG
Source organism: Bacteroidota bacterium (assembly GCA_038749615.1). GTDB lineage: Bacteria > Bacteroidota > Rhodothermia > Rhodothermales > DATKEJ01 > JBCDHV01. The sequence goes on along the minus strand of JBCDHV010000036.1, from coordinate 10,261 downwards.
CGGCGAACTCAACCTGATCGGTGGCGCGCCCACGCTGACGAACGCGGCCTCGGGCACCATCCGGAAATCCGCCGGTGCCGGCGCGGCGGTCATCGACGTCGCCATCGACAACCAGGGCGGCACCATCGCAGCGACCTCCGGTACGCTGCAGCTCACCCGTGCCAGCACGTATGCGGACGCCACGCTGAGCGCGCCGGCGGGCGCTGTCCTCGTGTTCAGTGGCGGAACCCACACAGTCTCTGGCACGATCTCCGGGACACCAGCCGGGGCTATCCAGCTGGTCAGCTCAGCCACGATCACGGTGCCCACCACGGCGACCCTGAACGTGGCCGGCACCGGGTTCGAGTGGCAATCCGGCACCGTTTCGGGTGCGGGCACGCTGACGAACGCCGGCCTGCTCGTGCTCCCGGGCGCCACCAACAAGACGCTTACGAGCGTGACGCTGGCCAATACCGGCACGCTACAGATCACCGGTAGCGGCAGCCTGCTCATGAACGGCTCGGCACTGACGAACTCTAGCCTCGTCGAGCTCGCGGCCGACGGCGGCGACATCGACTTCAGCGCGAACTCGCCGACGCTGACGAACGAGGCGACCGGCACGGTCCGGAAGTCGGCTGGCGTCGGTGTCACGGTCGTCGATGTCCCGATTACCAACCAGGGCGGCACCATCGAGGCACAGTCCGGTACGCTCGACATCACCCGAGGCGGCACCTTCGCGACGACGACCCTTGGCGCGTCCGCTGGTGCAACGCTGAGCTTCAGCGGCCCGGCACCGACGGTTACCGGTACGGTGTCCGGCACGCCCGCCGGCCGTATCGCGATCACGACCGGCATCGAAGTGACAGCGGCTGGCACCGTCGACATCGCTGGGACGGGGCTGGAGTGGCCGTCCGGCACGATCTCGGGCGGCGGCACGCTGACAAATGCCGGCCTGCTCGTGCTGCCGGGTGCCACCAACAAGACGCTCACGAGCGCGACGCTGGCCAACACCGGCACGCTACGGATCACTGGCAGCGGCAACCTGTTCCTGAACGGCTCGACGTTGACGAACTCAGGGCTCGTCGATCTGTCCGCGGATAGCGGCGACATCGACTTCAGCGCGAACTCGCCGACGATGACGAACGAGGCGGCCGGCACCGTGCGCGCCTCGCTTGCCGCTGGCACGGCGATCATCGACGTTCCGCTCGCCAACGCCGGCCTCATCGAGGCTGAGAGCGGGACGCTCAGCTTCACGCGGAGCCTCGACCACCAGGACGGCGGCGTCATCGCCGGCTCGGCCACGTTCGATCCGCCGGTGACGATCACGCACGACGGCGACACGGCGCCGGGCTCCTCGCCAGGCGTGCTGACGTGGGCCGGCCCGTACGCGCCGTCGGCCAATGCCGAACTCGTCATCGAAATTCAGGACACCTCGGGGCCTGGCACCGGCCACGACCAGCTCGCCGTCACGGGCGCAGCCACGCTCGCCGGCACACTCGACGTGACGCTACCGGGCACCGTCAGCGACGGCGACTCGTTTGTCATTCTGACGGCTGCCGGCGGTGTGAGCGGCACGTTCTCCTCTCCGAATGTGCTCTACATCGGCAGCGGCTTCATCGCGAATGTGGTCTACAACGCCAACGACGTGACGCTCAACGTCGAGCAAATCGACGCCGATTACGCGGTGACGAAGACAGTCAGCAGCCCGACGGTCGTGCAGGGCGGGCAAGTCACGTTCACCGTCACGGCCCGCAACCTCGGCCCCGACGATGAGACTGCCATTCCCGTGAGCCAGCGTCCATCCCCTGTGCTCACCTTCAGCGACCCCGCCCCAACGGGCGTCACGTTCGACACGGTCACGGAGAGTGCCGGCACGTACACCGCTGGCACGTGGTCGCTCGATGGCCTCCCGGTATCGAACACGGCCGGCGAGACGCTGACGATCGTCGCGACGGTCAACGGCATTGGCCACTTCACGAACACGGTTTCGCTGGCCAGCAACGAGTTCGTTGACACCGCGCCAGGCAACAACACGGCGTCGGCCTCCGTCTTCTCGCCACCAACCTACGATGCCGAGATCATCGGTACGCTCGTCAGCGCGACGCAGTACGACGCGACCATCCGCATCAAGACCAATGACACGGACGAGGACCTCGGCACGTCGACTTTCTCGCTGACCTTCAACGACGACGCGCTCACGTATTCGAGCGTTGTCTTTGCCAACTTCGATGCAGCTATGGACGCTGACTATGCCGCCGGCGCGGTTACCGTCACTCCAGATGCCGGCAACGACCGGCTCGACATCGACGTGACGCTCACGAATGCAGACCAAGGCACGGTCGTGCCTGCCGGTTTCATCGACGTGGCGACGCTGACCTTCACCATTACGGATCCGGCCCAGACTGCCGGCCTCGCGTGGGCGGCCGCTCAGACGGAGGTGCAGGACGGCGACAACACGAACACCTGGCTGCAGGGCAACCTGATCGGCAACAATGGCGCGCTCCCCGTCGAGTGGACCGCCTTCGATGCCGTTGTGGACGGCCAGGACGTGGTGCTGACCTGGGAGACGGCAACCGAGACCGATAACGCTGGCTTTACGGTCGAACGAGTTGCGTTCGACGTGGCAGGTGAATGGGGAGCCGGTAGTGGGTGGAGCGAAGTCGGCTTCGTCGAGGGAGCCGGCACGACGGTCGAGGCGCAGCGCTACGCGTTCCGTTTGACGGATCAGGCGATTGGCCGGCACCAGTTCCGGCTGCGTCAGGTCGACTTCAGCGGCGAGGTGAGCTACAGCGATGTCGTCGAAGTCGTGGTGGAGGTGCCGGGTGCCTACGTGCTCTCGGACGCCTATCCCAATCCGTTCAATCCCCAAGCGACGTTTACCCTCGCGGTTGCTGAGCGCCAGCGGGTGACAGTCGACCTCTTCGACGCGCTAGGCCGCTCGGTTCAGACGCTGCACGAAGGTGAGTTGGCCGCCAACCAGACGCACCGGTTCACCCTAGATGGCTCCCGGCTTCCGAGTGGCGTGTACCTCTACCGGGTTGCCGGCGAGTCATTTGTCGAGAGCCGGCGAGTGACGTTGGTCAAGTAGTGCCGGCAGTGAGTAAGATCCTGGGGGTCGTCCGATAGATAAGGGGCGGCCCCCGGATCCCTGGACAGGCGTTCCTGTTGGACAGCCGAGCCGCCATCCGGAAATCAATCATCCGGAATCGCCCATCTGAACTCTTCCGCTGCCATGATCCGTGTCTCCCGTTCTCATACCCTCGGCCCCGACGGGGCACGGGCACTCGTCGAAGACATGGCGCAGCGGCTTGCCAAGGAGTTCGACATGAAATACGGTTGGAAGGGGCAGCGGCTGGAATTCAAGCGGATCGGCGTAAAGGGCAACATCGACGTGACCGATTCCGAGATCCGCGTTGAGGTCAAGCTCAATCCGCTGGTGCCGGTGTCCGACGTGTGGCTCAAACGGGAGATCGAGCGGCAGATGGATGAGGCACTGCTCCAGCAAAGAGCGGCCTCTGCTCCACCCCCACCAGAACCCGAGCCGGCTCCTCCACCCAAGCCCGATCCACTGGCTCCCTTCGTGGTGCCATTTGCCCGGTTGGCCAATGAGGCGCTCAGCGCGTCGTCTGGGATGATGAAGTTCGCTGAGAACGCGATCCGGCCCGGTGCACAGACGCTCATTCAGACCGGAAAAGCCGTCACGCAACTCCGAGAAAGCGCCGGCCTGACGGTTCCACAACTCGCCGCTCGCTTAGGCATCGACACGGCGCAACTCGAAGCCATCGAAGCCGGCACGGCAAAGCTCGCCGCGGACGTGCTCATCCGGCTCTCTGACCTAGGCCGCTTTGGGTCTGACGAAGAGGAGCGCTAGGAAAGCCGCTCCGTGAAATCGGCAATCTTCTGCTCGATTTCGGCCCACTCCGATTCCGGGTCCGACCCGGCAACGATGCCGGCACCGGAGAACAACGAGATGTCGCGCCCGCGCACCAAGGCGCTGCGAATCCCCACGGCGAATTCAGCGTCGTCCGCGCCGGCCCAACCAACGGGACCTGCATACCATCCACGGTCGAACCCTTCGAGGGCAGCGATGCTGCGCAGGGCATCCGTCGTCGGGTAGCCCCCAACGGCCGGTGTGGGATGAAGCGCGCGGAGCAAATCAGCGTCGGACACATCGTCGCGCAGCGTGCCTCGGAAGCGGGAAAGCAGGTGCATCCGCTTGGCGAGGCGCATGACGGTGCGGTTGCGGTCCTGATGGAACGTCGCACAGTACGGCGCGATGGCCGCTGAGATCGAACGGCGGACGAACTCGTGCTCGCGGACGTCTTTATCGCTGCTGAGCAAGTCTTGGGCAAGTTGCTCGTCTTCGCTGGGCGTGGCCCCGCGCGGCCGCGTGCTCGCTACTGCTTCCGTTTCGATGCGGCGGCCGTGCCGGCTGTAGAGGCGCTCCGGCGTGGCCCCGATGAAGGCCGAGCCGTCGCCCGGTTGAAAATAGAAGTGGAAGCACTCCGGCGTGCTCGCCTTGACGCGGTGCAGCAGGGCGAGCGCATCGAGTTCGCTGTCGAACGTGAACGTACTGCGTCGGGCCAGAACGACCTTGCGTAGCCGAGTCTGTTCGAACGATTCGAGCGCCCACTGGACCGCCTCGATCCAGTCGTCGTGGGGCGGCGTATCGGCGCGGCCGGCCGGCGTCCCATGCTCTGGGCGGCTCACCGCGATGGGGGAGAGGGGCAGATCGTCGAGCCGCGACAGAATGCGTTTGAGATCAGCCTCGTCGTCAGGGAAGGCGAGGTTGCAAATCAGCTTCGTTGCTCCGCCTTCGCGTTGCAGTTCGAAACGGGGCAGCCAGAACCGGTACGATCCGAAGGCCTCCCAGCGTCCATCGTGCGGCTGCTTCCGGTCGAACGCAATGCCACCGTAGTAGCGGACGCCTTCGTCGCCGGCAAGAATGGCCGACCGAACACGTTCGAGCAGGGAGTCATAGTCGGCATCGGCATCTGGGGCGAACACATCAGCCACGCCAATGCCGGCAGACTCGTGGTCGGCATGCCGGCCGCTCCAGTACACTTTGACATCGTCTTCCTGGGCAGAAAGCCAGGCAAGGGGATCGAGATCGGGAACGGGGAGCGCGATGCGGACGAGCCGGCGTCCACCCGTAGCCAACGCCGGCGACACGCGCGCCAGCACATCGGCAAAGGCCGACCGTGGGGCGTGACTTACGTCATACTCGGGGCTGGGAAAGGACATGGAGAAAACGTCTTGGGGTCGTAGCACGCTGAGGATACAAAACTTTCAATAAATACTGAAAGCCATTTGAAAGGTTGCGCAGGAATGGCCGGGCGGGATTCGGTTGGGCAGTTGGGCGGAGCCCTGATGATGCCCCTCAGAAAAGAAACACCGAGAAAAAACACCCAACCGCCTAACCATTAACCAAGAGACGGCTTCAGCCATCCACGCGGACGCTCAGGAGGCGGGCGGGAGTGCCCTGGGGGCCGGCGGGGAGATAACGGTGGGGCTCGGCGCTCCAGAAGGTGATCGACTCGCCTTCGTTCAGGGTGTAGACTGTGCCGGCGACCTCGATCTTCGCACGCCCGGAAAGCACGTGGACGAATTCTTCGCCCGGGTGACTCTTGAGTTCGCTCGGTTCGTGCAACTCCAAGATGGAAGGCAGCACGCGGCCTCCGGAGAGCTGATTCTGGATGATGCAAACCGGCAGGGAAGCGCCGCTGGTTACCGCCTCGTTTCGTTCGGAAGGCGACAGGGGACGGTCTGCCCCGAGCAGGAAGCCACCACCGGTATCGTTCAGGTCTACCCACCGGTCGTCTGCGTGCCGGTGCACGGAAACTGGCGCATTCCCTTCGTCCGCCGGATCGGCAAGCCGGCCGACGTGGAGGCCCAGCGCCTCGCAGAGCCGCCCGACGGTCGCTGGGCGCGCGCGCTCACCCGCTTCTACTTTGACGACGGAGGTTTTGCTCAGGCCGGCTTGGGCTGCTACTTCCCGGATAGATCGGTTCTGCCGCATCCGTGCGCGGCGCAAGCGCTGGCCGATAATCGTCGGGCCGAGCTGGTCGAGCAGAACCTGGATTCCGGAAGGGGAAGAGGATTGCATAAAGTAAAATGGTACAGTATCATTTTAACGATCTAGCCTGCTTGCTACGCAGGAATCGGGCATAAACGACCGTGTACGCGGCGGCGGATTCAATGTCCCGAATCCTGACCTGGGGCGTTTTCCCTCGCGCACGTCTATCTAAGCTACCCCCATGCGACTTCTCCTTCTAGCCAGTGTACTCGCCTTCAGCGGATGCGTCCAGCCGGACGAAGACAGAGCCCAGTGGTCAGCCCTCAATCAGGTTCGGCAGGGGGAAGCCGCTGAGCTTTCGCCCGATTCTCTAGCCTCATTGACATATGCCGATTTTTTCGACGAGCACGCCTCGCTCGATTATCATCGGCTGCTGGCCTACCGGACCCTCGAAGATCAGATTCCTGAAGGCGCGAAACGGCGGGCCTACTACAACGTGCTGGCGCTCCTCGAAGCCTATCTCGGCAATGCCGGCGCGGCCATTGAGATCACGGACCAAGCAGCCTTGCAGCCCACCACGATGATGGTGTTCGACTCGACGGGTGCAATGAAGGAAGTCCCCTTCGTGCGCGAGACGGCCTATTCGGCATTCCCCGATTCCCTCATCCGAGCCGGCTACACGTCCATTCCTCTCGATAGCTTGCTCAGCGATGTTCCGGCAGACGTGCGGGTGTTCGGGCTCAACGAAGTCCACACCGTTCCTCGGTTTCGGTCGACGCTCTACGCGGCCCTGCCTGCATTGCGGCGGCAGGGATTCGACCACCTTGCCTTGGAAACGCTTTATGACGAGCAAGACGAGTTCAATGCCGTGCCTCACCCGGAACGCGCGGCTGGTTTCTTCAGCAGTGAAGCCATGATGGGCGACGTAGTCCGGCGGGCCAAGGCGCTCGGATTCACCCTCGTCTCGTACGATGCCCAAGGGGCCGGCTCGCAGCTAGACCGAGAGCTGCAATCGTTTCAGGCCCTGGTCGAGCGCACCTTCGAGGCGCAGCCCGATGCTCGCGTCGTGCTCTACGCCGGCCACAGCCACACTTGGCGGACTCAAATCGGGGCAATTCCGATGCTGGGAAAGCAACTGGACGACGCCGGCTACCCGTCACTCGTCATTCATCAATCGGGCTACTTCGAGCGGAATGTGCCCGAATGGGTCCAAGCCCCGACGCTCTTTCGCCCAAACAATCCTGAGTCTCCAGCAGAGAGGCGCTACGATTACCTGCTGGTCCTTCCGCGATCAATCGTAGAGGACGGCCGGCCGAGTTGGCTCTGGGATCTGGATCGTGTTCCAGTGGCTGTACGAGAGGAGCTCCTGAAGAGGACATCAGTTCCAGCTCTGGTCGAAGCGTTCCCGTCCGCCGAGCCGGATACGGCCGTCCCGCTGGATCGAGTCGAGCTGACATCGGCGGAAGACAAACGCTCGCTTGCCCTGCGGCCGGGCGAGTATCGGGTCCGGGTGACCAATGCCGAGAATGAGGCTTGGGAGGGCACGTTGGTCGTCAATGCGGAAGGTTCAGAGACGTCAACCGCCGAGGGCCAACGATGATCGGCAGGGGGAGGCCGGCACGGCGTGCGGTCCAGTTCGTATGTTCTCCCGAACCGCCACCCGATCCTTTCCTACCAGCATGGCTCTCCCCCTCGGCGACGAAGGCTATCTCGACACTCCCCGTGGCATCATCACGACGGCCGGCACGTGGTTTCGCATCACCGAAAAGGCCTTACGCCAGTACGCTGGGCCAGTCCTTGAGGCTGTGCCGCTCCGCGAACTGCTGGAGCGCGCGGAAACATGGGTGCGGTCGCCACAGACGCTCGGGCTGTGGATCATGCTGCCCTTACTGGCACTGCCGGCACCCGTAGCCGGCGTCTCGGCGCTGTTGGTCGTCGTGCTGTGGAAATTGCTTGCTCCGTCGTTCGGAGGCGTGCTCGGGGCAAAGGTCTTCGCATTGCTGGAGACCGTGTGGCTGCAAGTCATCGCGTACGTGTTGGTGCTCGGGTTTTTCGCCAACTGGCCGGATTTTGCCAAGGTGGCTCTCGGCCTCGTCTGGTTCATCGCGCTCCGGTGGAAACTCGTCGACCTAGCGCTGAATCCACTGCTCAAGTCTGTCCTGTCCCGGCTCTATCCGTTGCCTCCCACAGACCAAAGCCTCCGGGCCGTCATCCGTGCCGTAGCCATCAAGCGCGGCCTATCCCTGCCAGAAATCGACCGGATGCGCAGCGATATTCTGGACCGGTTTGGGTGACAGGTGTGGCAGGTGTTGCAAGGTGGCAGATGTGGCAGTTATCTAACCGTCAACCACCCAACCACCCAACCACCCAACCACCCAACCACCCTCACCGCCTCTGCGGGACTCGGATGCCGGCGGCGTCGAGGCGGCGTTTGATCTCGCCGGCGACTTCGAAGACCACGTCCTCGCGGTCCCCGGGTAGCGTGGTGACTTCGACTTGCAGGCGGAGGCCGTTTTCGGTGAAGTCTGTGATTTGGACCTCGGCAGCCGGCTCGGCTAGGACGCGCTTGCTCGCACTCGCTGCCTCGAACAGCAGCGCTTCGACGGTGGCGAAGTCGGCGTCGTGCCCGATGAGCAGCGGCACTTCGGCCCGTACGTACGGCTTGGCCGAGTAGTTGACGATCTTGCCACCGGTGACTTCGCTGTTGGGGATGATGACCGTCTCATTGTCGAGGGTGCGGATGACGGTGTTGAAGATCTGGATTTTCTCGACGTGGCCTTCGGAGTCAGCGATCTCCACGAAGTCGCCTACTCGAAATGGGTGGAACAGCGCGATCAGCGCGCCGGCTGCGAAATTCGACAGGGATCCCTCGGTGGCAAGCCCGATCGCCAGGCCCACGGCTCCAAGCACGGCCACGAACGAGGCAGTCTGCACGCCGAGCCGGTTCAGCGCAGCAATGATGACGAAGACGACCAAGCCGTAGTAGATCAGGCTTTCGAGAAAGCTCGACAGCGTGGCATCCAGGTTGGCCTTGGTAAACGACCGCTTCACCAACCGGACGGCCAGCTTCGCCAACCACAGCCCGATGATGATGATCGCGCCGGCGGTCAGCAACCGTTCGCCAAGTTCGAGGAGCCGGTCAAAAATCGAGACGAGCGTATCCGGAGACATAGCAGCAAAACGTAGGGTGGTGAGCACGCACAGACAAGGAAACGGGAAACAGCCCTCATTCCCTCCCTCTCTTCACTTACGAGGAGTTGCGGGCAAAACTAACCCACCCCACCACAACCCGCTTGACACGCCCTAAAAATCGAACATCTTCTCTTCCCTCTTCCCTCTTCCCTCTTCCCTCTTCCCTCTTCCCTCTTCCCTCTTCCCTCTTCCCTCGTCTTGACTTGACTGGAAGCGCTTCCGATCTTCCCCGGTCCCTCAGCACATCCAGTGACCGACTCCGGCCTCATGACCACTCAGGCTCCAGCCAGTCTGCTACGCGGTGCCCGCGTCCAACTTACCGCTCTTCAACTCGACAACATCCACACCCACTTCGAATGGAATAACGATCCGGAGCTGAACTACTACGACAGTGAGATCCCGCACCAGGAAGAGAGCTTCCGGGAATTCAAGGGCCGCTTCGAACAGTTTCTCCGCGCTCGAACGGACGGATATGATTTCGAAATCCACTCCGAGGGGAATGGGCTGATCGGCGTGGCGTACATCGGGCGCGTGGACTCGCACAACCGGCACTGCGCCATCGGGCTGACCATCGGCGACCGCGCGTACTGGGGCCAGGGTTACGGCCGGGAAGTGCTTGCCCTCCTGTTGCAGCACTGCTTCGAGCAGCTCGGCATGCACCGGGTCTCGGCTGAAGCGTTCGAATACAACGATGCCTGGCGCCGGCTCGTCCAGTGGGCCGGCTTCCGCCACGAAGGCACCCAGCGCGACTACCTCTTCCGCGACGGCCGTTTCTGGGACCGCGAAGACTACGGCCTACTGGCGCACGAGTATGGTGGATGAGCCGTCAAGTGGACGTGATGATGAGTGGAAGCGTGGATTGGCGCATGGATTGCGCGTCCACTCCTGAACGCCATCCCCATCCACTCGTCTACACCAACTCAGGCAGCCTCTGCGTGGCGGATGAGTTTACTGAGGATGCGGTCGCGGAGATCGTTCAGACTGAAGGGCTTGACGATGCAATCGATGCCGCCGGGCTCGTACCGGCGTTCCGTTCCGAGGCGGATGATGTTGCCCGTGACGAACAGGAATGGA
>JBCDHV010000035.1:0-14881 GCA_038749615.1 Bacteroidota bacterium | reverse complement strand
GGGTCTCCGGGGGCGTAGATGAGCCGGACGGGCTTCGTCCATTCGGCCAAGCCTGCGCGGGCGTCTCGCATCGGTTGAGCGACGGGGTCTGTGGGGGCCATCGGAACCATCGCTGGCCACGCCCGAGCACCGGCTTTCGAGGCGCGGTTCGGAAACGGGGCGTCGTAGCCGGCGGTCACGGCCTTCGGGAGATCTGTCGCGCAGCCCTTCGCGACGATCGTGCTGATGGGAAACACCGGGGAGCGCTTGGCAAACGTCCGCCACGCTGCGAACGCGGGCGATTTCTTTTCCTCGCCGGTAGGCAAAAACGTGTTCATGACCACCAGCCGGCCCATGCGCTCGGGAATCTCCGTCGCTACCTTCAGCCCGATGAGCCCGCCCCAGTCCTGCACGACCAACGTGACGCCTTGCAAGCCGAGCCGGTCGAACAGCGTCCGGACCAAGCCGGTGTGCAGGCCGAGGGTGTAGTCGCCCTGCTTCGTGAACTTGTCCGATTTGCCGAAACCAATAAAATCCGGCACGATCACGCGGTGCTTTTCGGCCAGAATGGGGATCATCTTGCGGTAGAGAAACGACCACGTCGGCTCCCCATGCAGGCACACGATGGGTGGAGCGTCTGCCGGCCCCTCGTCGAGGTAGTGCACCCGCAGTTCCTCGCCTCGATGATCGATGTGGACGTAGTTCGGCTCGAACGGATAGTCGGGCAGGTTCGCGAACCGTTCATCGGGCGTCCGAAAAATTGGCATGCCTTTGTGTATTCATGGTTGAAGAGCACCGTAACCTACGTCTCAAGACTACCCCGCCCAACTGCCCACCGACCCAACCGCCCGCCATGCTGCGTTACGCCCAATGCTGGGAGGATGCCGACGTGCTGCTAGCCGGTCTGGCCATCCAACCCGGCGCGCGCTGTTTGTCCGTAGCCTCGGCTGGCGACAACACGCTAGCGCTGTTGACGGCAGACCCGGCGGAGGTCGTGGCGATTGACATGAATCCGGCACAACTGGCCGCACTAGCCCTTCGGGTAGCCGCGTATCGGACGCTGACGCATGCAGAAGTGCTGGAGTTGATCGGGTCGAATCCGAGTGCGCGCCGGCGTGCGTTGTACGAGCGCTGCCGGCCGCTACTGAACGAGGCCGAGCAGGCGTATTGGGACGCGCAGCCCATTGAGGCTGGCATCGGGACCGTCGGGCGGTTCGAGCGCTATTTCGAGACGTTTCGCCGGCGGATTCTGCCGCTCGCACATGGCCAGGACGATATCGAAGCGCTGTTCGAGCCGCGCGACCGTGCCGGCCGGGAAGCGTTTTACGCGGATCGCTGGAACACGTGGCGGTGGCGCACGCTCTTCCGGCTGTTCTTCTCGCGCCCGGTGATGGCCGCGCTAGGCCGGAGCCGCGGTCAATTCGTCCACGTCGAAGGCGGCATTGCCGACCGGGTGCTCGTCCGCGCCCGCCATGCCATGACGGACCTCGCCCCATCCGAGAACCCATACCTTCAGTGGATCGCCCTCGGCCGGCATCGCACGGCCCTGCCGCTGGCCCTACGCCCCGAACACTTCGACACGATTCGCAGCCGGCTCGACCGGCTTTCGTGGCAGCAAACGGACCTCGCCGGCTGGCTCTGCACGGCAGAAGACGCCTCCATCGACGCCTGCAATCTCAGCGATGTGTTTGAGTACCTGACTGCCGAGCAGTACGAGGACCACCTGCGCGCATTCATCCGCATCCTCCGCCCGGGAGGCCGGCTTGCGTACTGGAACATGCGCGTTCCTCGCCGCCGCCCCGAGGCGATGGCCGGTGACCTTGCGTCCCTACACGATCTCGCGTGCCGGCTCCACAACGAGGACAAGGCTTGTTTCTACCAAGCCTTCGTCATCGAAGAACGGTCCGTGTACGCAACGCTTCCCAACTAGCCGTGCCACTGTTCCATCCATACCTCGCCATCGCCCTCGTCGTGGCGGCGCTCGTGGCGCTCATCGTAGGGCTGCGCGTGGCGCGAGGGCGTGGCTGGCTGGCACCGGAAGAGAGCCGGAAGGCGCTGCACGTCGGAATGGGACTCGTGACGGTGACCTTTCCGTTTGTCTTCGAGGGCGTCTGGCCTGTGGCCGTGCTGTTCGCTCTGGCCATCTCGGCCATGCTCGCGCTGCGCGTCGTGCCGGCGCTCCGGGGCCATGCCGGCGTGCTGCATGACATCCAGCGCGATTCCTACGGCGATCTCTATTTCCCCATCGCGGTGCTTGTTCTCTACCTGCTCGCCGCCGAAACGCCGATTCTCTACGTCATCCCCTTGTTGCTCTTAGGCCTTGCGGATGCCGTGGCGGCGTTGGTCGGTGTGCGGTACGGGACGGCGTCGTACGAGGCCGGCGAGGGGATCAAGAGCGCAGAAGGCTCGCTGGCGTTTTTCACGACGGCGTTCCTGAGCACCCACGTTCCGCTCCTGCTGTTCACCGACACCGGCCGGCTCGAAACGCTGCTGATTGCCGGCATCGTCGGGTTGCTGGCGATGCTGCTCGAAGCCGTCGCGTGGAAGGGGCTCGACAATCTCTTTGTGCCGCTCGGTGGATACGCGCTGTTGCGGACGCACCTCGAAATGGAGACGTGGCAGCTGGCCGTTCGGCTAGCTGTTGCCCTGATCCTGGTGGCCGGTGTGTTGCTCTACCGCCGGCGTACCACGCTCAACGACGGCGCACTCTTGGCGGCCGCGCTGCTCGGCTACGTGAGCTGGGGCCTCGGGGGATGGGAATGGATGCTTGCCCCGGTCGTGCTCTTCCTGACATACACCCGGCTCTGGCCGAAAACGCCCGAAAACAGCGGGCGCAACCACGATGTGCGCGTGGTGATCGGGGTGATGCTGGTGGGCGTAGGCTGGCTGCTCATCGCCGTGATGCTGCGGCAGCCGGCGTTGCTGTACGCCTACACGGTCGCCTACGCCGCGTACTTGAGCCTGATTGGCGCGACGCAGTACGGCTACGCGCATCCTGAACGCTCGGTGTGGCAGGTGCAGGCTGCCAGCGTGCTGAGAGCGGCCCCGCTCGTGATGGTGACCTACCCGGTCGTCGCTGGCCTGACGGTTCAGAACCTGTTGCTCGCGGCGTTCGGCCTGGTGCCGGCGTGGGCCGCCGTTTGGTTCTGGCTCCGCGTCCGTTCCGCCGGCCGCGTCCCCATCGACGACGAGACCCGGTGGATTCTCCAGGGCGTCATCGTTGCCGGCGCGTCGGTCCTCGCGCTGGTCGCGCTTGGCCGTTGAAGGGTGGAGGAGTGGTCACGTTGAGGTGTTGAAGGGTGGGCAGGCAGACGCGTGGCGGAGAGGCTGTTTGGTATCCACATGCATACCCCCCCCACTCTTCTACCTGACCACCCATCCACTCATCTACCGCGAAGCGATCCCGCGTCCAACCACCTGTGCGATCGGATGTCGCTCGAAGCGCATGAGTTCGGCGACTTGCTCTAGCGCGTACGGCGTGCCGATTTCGTTGAGGGCGATGAGCGCCATCGTGCGGTGAGCCGGCTCACTGGCGAAGCGGGCGATGTCCAGCAGCTTCGGAACCGCAAGCCGGAGATCGACGCGCTCGCCGTGATGCGTCGCGAAGTAGGTGACGTTCTGCAGAGCCACGGCTTGCGTGCCTTGGTCAGCAGCGTGCAGATCGTCGCTGAGGTTGGTGGGTAGGTTGGTCCACCAACTCGGGGTCCGGGCTTCGTAGGCTGCCTGAACCGAGGTCGGGTTCTGCGCAGCAGCCGTGCCGAAGAGGATGAACGTGGTCAGGGTGAAAGCGAACAGGTGTTTCATGAGAATCTCCTGTTTTGTGAGCGCCTCAGACGCGATCCGAGAGGGCCGCGTGCTGCCTCATTTGCTATCTGGGAGAAGCGCTCGGGTGAGCCGTCATGCTCGCGAGACATGCCTAGATGCGAGCGTCCGGCGGTTCGAAAATCTCCCTCCTCGGCGGTTTTTGAAAGAACGCCGGCAGGTAGACGAGGCCAGTATATCGGCGTTCTTCAAGCCGAGTTGCACCCCGGAAACGCTTCGTTTGTTATCGTTTAGTCATGGAAGCGGTTTGGAGCCGCCCTCGCTTGGCGAGGCCGGTGACGAGTGGATGGGGGGCCACGTTGAGGGGTGGAGGTGTATGCATATGGATGCCAAGCAGCCTACCCTCTACTCGTCTGCCTGATCACCCTTCCGCTCTTCCACGTGACCACCCATCCACTCGTCAACTAAATATGTTGTATCCGTTTTTAGAGCAGGAGCTGTTTGATGTGCCGTCTACGGACGAGTTGTGTAATCCGTACGAGATATACGATGAGGCGCTCGATGTGCCGGGGGCACCGCTGCTGAGGCGGGAGAACATGCGCAGCTATCTAGAGCACTTCGAGGCCACGCCGCCGGAGGTGTTGTTGGTGGCTGAGGCTCCAGGCCCGTGGGGCTGCCGCTTTTCCGGCGTCCCTCTGACGAGCGAGGCGCAGTTGGTGGACCCCGCGTTTCCGGTCGATGGCCGGCAGACGAGCCGGCGGGACGCCCCGATCAAGGAGTACTCGGCCAACATCGTCTGGGGGCTCCTCCAGGAGTGGTTTCCGCGCTTCATGCTCTGGAATTGCGTCCCGTTTCACCCGACCAAATCTGGGCAGCCCCTCACGATCCGTACGCCTCGGGTCAGCGAAGTCAAACGGTTCGGCCCGTTCCTCGAAGAGAGCATTCGTCTCGTGAAGCCGGGGCGCGTGGTAGCCGTCGGCCGAAAGGCTGAGGCGTCCCTGCAACGGCTAGCCATCGATCACATCTACGTGCGCCATCCCTCCCAAGGCGGCGCCACGCTGTTCCGCGAAGGCATCAGGGAGGTGTTGGAATTATGAATTGGGATTTATGATTTATGAAGGGCTGTTCGATCAGTCTGTACTTGACCGGGTAGGATGGGCTCGATGGAGACTAGGCTTCACGAACCCATGTAGCTAAACCGCGCCGTTCCTCATAAATCATAAATCCCAATTCATAATTCCGCGCAAGCGCTCCCAAAGCCCACTCACTCGCCAGACCCCACTTACTCCCCAGACCCCTCCAACTGCTCGATCAACGGCACCATCCCCATGTCGTACATGGCTTGCATCATCTGGAGGACTTCTGGGGCCGTGGTCTCCGGGCTGCCGCCTTCGATGGGCGGAGCGGGGTCGTACTCCATGTCGAGCATGACGCCCTGGGCGTAGTTCGGGCCGCCGTAGAGATCGACGAGAATCGCCAGCGACATGTCCATGCCGGCCGTCACGCCGGCGGAGGTCCAGTACTTTTCGTCCTGCGTGAACCGCTCGTCGCTGAACGTCGCGCCGTACTTGGCCATCATTTCCTCGGCCCGGTACCAGTTCGTCGTGGCACGCCGGCCTTCGAGTAAGCCGGTTGCTGCGAGGATCCATCCGCCGGTGCAGACGCCGGCCGTGTACGCCGTTTCTTGGTCGATGGAACGGATCCAGTCGTGAATGTCGCTGTCGTAGACGGCTTCGATGGTCCCCTGGAAGCCGCCGGGGACGACGAGGATGTCGAGCGCGCTCACGTCGGCCATCGTCGTGTCAGGGACGATCGTTGTGCCCATCACGGTGGTCACGTGGCCGGGCTCTGTGCTGATGAGCATGGTCCGCGCGCCCATGATTTGGCCGAGCACGTACTTTGGCCCCATCACATCGAGATCGTTGACACCGTCGTAGACCAGAATGCCAATCGTACGGATATCATGCTTCGGCGTCCCGAAGAGCGTTGTCATGACATCATCGTGAGTCTCAGGCGTCATTTCGACGTCCTGTGCGGTTACGCTTTGAGTCATAAACAGGCCAGCGAGAAAGAGGAAAAAGCAAACACGCATGATTTGGATCGTTTGGGCGTAGTGCTAGAAGGTGAATACCGTACAGCACGGAGGCCAGAGGTAGGACGGCTGGGCAGAATCAAGGGCTACCCAGCCGCTTGGAGAGGATTACTCGGCTTGGCGGCGGGCCGGCATGTCTTCGAGCGAGAGAATGGGCACGCGCAAGAGTTGCTCGCCAGACCGGGCAAATCCGAGGTTAATAGCGAGAGTGTCCCCGGCAGCTAGAGCTTCGGTCAGGCCGATGAGCATGATGTGGTAGCCTCCGGGCTTCAAGACTACACCGTCGACAGCCGCAACGGGAATACCGCCTTCGATTTCACGCATCCCTGAGAGGCCGTTGCCGGCATCAAAGGTCTCGTGGAGCTCGATACGCTCGGCTCCAGCGAACTCAGCCTGGACGAGCGTATCCGGCTCCGACGCCCCTTGAATGGTGACGAAGACGGCGCTTGTTCCGGTCTCCGGAGCTGCCGGCGCGAAGGGATCGGAAAGGACGAGGCTGTCGGCCCCGTCGTCGGTGGGCTGTTCGGCAGAAGGGGTCTGGGCATCGGGTTGGCAGCCCAGGATACCGGCCAGAAACAGGCACACGAGAAAAAGGGCAACTGGATGATTCATCGTGGTTGGGCAGGTTAGAGTGAGCGGAGCGTGAGGATGTCAGCGGCGACCGCTTCGGGTGAGGACGCGCTGCCTCCGTAGCTTTCGACCAACCGGCCTTCCGCGTCGAAGAGGAGAATCTTGTCGGTGTGGCTGATGGAGTAGATGGGCGTTCCTGAGGCCAGCGTATCCCGACGTGAGATCTCGTAACGGATTTCCAGGCGGTCCATGAGACTGGCCACTTCAGTGGAGTCGCCCGTGACCAACGTCCAGCCGGGCCCTGTCCCCCACGTCCCCGCGTACCGGCGAAGCACGGTTGGGGTATCCCGGGCTGGGTCGAAGGTGAAGGTGACGAAGTGGACACCGGCCGTGTCAGGCCCGAGCGCCCGCCGAATCCGCTTCATGTTCGCCATGGTCATCACGCACACATCGGCGCAGTTCGTGTAAATGGCGCTGACGAGCGTGGGTTGGCCTGTAAAGTCAGCCGGAAAGGCGACCTGGGTAGAATCTTGTCCCAAAAGCGACCAGGTGATAGAGGAGAGGTCGTCTTCAGGGCTGAGGTGATCTGGCCGTTCGGCACATCCAGCAAGGACGAGCGCGAGGCCAGCGATAGCGAGTCGCAACATGTAAACGGGAGACAGGCCGGCATACTGGCCTCATCTGTGCATTACATCAAAGGAGCACAGACCGTCCGAGAAGACCGGCGGTTAGGAGAGAGGAAGCAGCCTGAGTGCCCTGGCTTAGGCGTAGGCCCTGAATCAGAGAGCGGGGTCCGCTTAGTCTGGCGTAGTATTCGCCATGCGGGCCGCGCAGACAAAGGCGACTTTCAAGCAGGTCAGTCTGCTCAGCTCCGTGGCGGGTGGAAGATGTCTCCACTGTCAGCTTCCACCAACCGGACCGGGATGTGGGTGGGCCAAGCTGTTGCCCGGGTGGTGGGCATCGGAAGCTCTACTGAAGGATGTGCTATGATCGAGATCGAAAGTGCGATCTCAAGGCGGGCATGCTGTTGCTCTTCCCGCTCTCGTTGTTCCTTGAGCAGGCTTTTGAGCACACACGTTCCCTCGCACTCGATGTCTGGCCGTTCTCGGTTGAGGCAGAGTTTTTCTGCAATGAACTCCTGCCTCAATACGAACGCCCCCTGTACAACCAGTAGCCCTTGCGTGCTCACCATAAGGGCAAGCACGAGCATGAGGCGGACCGTACGGGTTTGAACTGAGCGCATGATTTCATCTTAACACAAGAACGCTCACTTCGTGCGGCCTTACCCAAATCTTCTAACCTGGATGCCCGGTCAGATGCCATCTCAAAAGATCCGGGCAAACCCGATCCCGAGCCGGAAGCCGGCGGCATCGAGCCGCGTCGTGGCGTCGAAGCGGACGGGTAAGCCGAACGCGTTGTGTATTCCGATGCCAATCTCATGGTGGAAGCGGCCGAGATAGACCGGGTCAGAGTTGGCTTCGAGTTCGGCGAGACGGTCTTCGTCGATCCACGTGCGCCCGTGGCCGCCGTGCACGCTTAGGTAGACGCCGGCTTCGGCGAGCGAGCGCAGCCCGATCAACTCGAACGGCACCGTGCGGAAGTTGTGCTCCCAGAAGATGCCGACGTAGTGCTGGCCCTCGTACGACCGATACGGAGCCGTCCGAAGCGTGCCGGTCGCGCTCACGCCGGCCATGCCGGGCTTGAGAAACAGGAAGCGTTGCAACGGTAAGTCGCCCCAGCTGGTGCCGGCCGTGAGGCGGATGTCGAGCGCGTTCGGCACGAACCGGCGGCGGAAGAACGTCTCGATGCGGTAGTCGAGCGCGGCTTCGGCGCGGCCGTAGTCGAAATCGCCGAGGCCGCCTGGAGCTTGGGTCACGTTGAGACTGAACCGCCGGTTGCCGGCCACGGGCACGAACGGGCCGCCCCAGGCAAGTTCTACCTCAAACGCGCGGTCGCGGCCTTCCGAGATAAGCGGATTGAGCCGCCGTTCCAGGTCGCTGAACAGACTGTAATCGGTCGCTGTGTCGAGCGAGGAGAGGGCCTCGTCGAGATATCGGACCTGGACGTTCAGGTCGGCTCGGGAAAGCCGGCTGCTCAGTTGGGCGTACCACCCCTCCCGGCGGAAATAGTCGAACGGATCTTCCCAACCGAGCACAGAGAACGTGCCGGCGTACAGGCGCGTGAAGGCATCGGTGGGCGCACGCGTGGCGGTTTCGTCCCGGTAGCCGGCTTCGAGCCGTACGCGGCTGATCCGCATCCGCCCGCTCACATCGTAAGACCATCGCTCGGCGGAGGTCAGGTAACTTCCTCCTCCACTGAGCCGCACGGGGCCGAACCGCCGGCTGGCGCTTGCGCCCAAAGCAAAGCCATCGACCCGGTTGAAGCCGACGCGCGGCGAGAGGCCTAGCGGACTGCCTGTGCCGTCGCTGCCCATGCTTACGTTGCCTTCAGACGAGTTCGTCTGCGTAAAGCGGGCGAGCGCTCCGGTGGGCGCATACGCTTTGTCGAGGGTCTGGGTGCTATCGATCTCGGCATACGCTTCGCTTTCGCGGGCGGTGAGCGGGACGAGGTCGCGCGCCGCAAACAGGGTGTCGACGGATACGCTGCTATCCGTGGCGGCGAGGAAACGGTTGCGCTCGAATAGCGAATCCGGGACGGCGGTGTTGACGGCGTAATCGCTCAACCGGGTGACTTGGTCGAGCAGAATCGGAGGAAGGGACAGGCCCGTAAAGCCGATCTCTAGTTCACCCCGCTGCCGGTAATCGACAGGCAGCCAGATCTCGCCGCCGAAGTTGCGGAATTGCTGCTGCATCCGGACATCGTACCGCTTGATCGGGATGGGGAAGAGAAACGATTCATTGGGTTCAGCTTCGACTTCCAACATCGCGTACGCCCCATCTAGAATCGCAAGCGTCCCGATGAAGGCCGTACCGAGTTGGCTCTTCGGGGTGAAGCTGATATCGTAGACGAGCTGGTCGTCCAGGTAGCGATAGCCTTCGAGCGAGAAGTCGTACTGGTCGAGCGCATCCGGGTGTGTTGGGCCGTAGAACCGGTAGCCGCCGATGCGGATGTCATCGTCGTACAGGTTGTTCATAAAGATGGCCGCCGGCAGCGCATCGGCAAAGTCGAGGTTCGTGGTCTTCCGCGTGCCACGCGCCACTTCTCGCAGGCCCTTCTTTTGCTTCCAGTACGCATCCGAGAGGCTCTCCGTGATCCCGACGATGCCGGTATCATTCGAGAACGTAATGCGCGTGTAGGCCTCGGCTTTCCAGGTTTCCAGTGCCGCCCGCCATTCGGCTTTCCGCTCGATCACCTTCCGCATGATGTTGATCGCTGGATCCTCCCCCGTGACCTCGACGGTTTCGAGCTCCAGCGTCGACGGAGCGAGGAAGACATTAGCCTTGTCTTGCCCGGCCTCGACCTGCACGCGGCCCGTACCGTACCCGATGAAGCGGACTTCGAGCGTAGCCGGCCGCTCCTGCACCGAGATGGCGTACCGGCCATCGGCGTTCGTGATCGTGCCTTTGAGCGTGCCGGCGATCTGGACCGTCGCAGCCGGCAGCGGCTCCCCCGTCGAGGCGTCCATCACGATACCGGTCACCGTCTGGGCCAGCGCGGAGAGGGGAAAAAGCGTGGCCAAAAGAACGATGGATCTGAGCATGGTAGGGCGTGAGTCTGGGGAAGCGAGTCGAAACAAGCGGGCGTCTACGAAGCCTGCCTTGGCGAAGTTGTGTTTCGTCACAGCAGCAGCAAAATTTCGCATGCTTCGCTTCGGCGCGCGCACTTCAGCCGACTAGCCCAGGTCCCTAGCTCAGGATCCAGCTTTGGCGGGAATGACATCGACGAGGAACGACGTACGGGCGCGGCTCCCACAATCGTCTTCGGCGCGTACCACGACGCGCGTCGTACCCACGCGGAGCGGTTCGACGTACAGAAAACCATTGTCTGTGTAAGCCTCGACGATGCGGGAGTTGTCGGCATCCGCGTCGAAATAAAGGAAGGCGTCGTCGGTGTGGAAGAACACCTCGGGGTCGGCGAGGAGATCGCGGACGTAGAGCTCGGCTTGCCCCACCAGAATGAGATCTGGGATGGCAACGTTTCGGCGTACGTCGCCGAAGCAGCCGTCGTCGAGGTCGTTGATTTGGATTTCGCAGCCGGCACTGCCGAGGGCGATCAGGGCCAGCGCGGAGACGAATAGGAACGAGCGATGTGTAACGGTGCGCATGGCGAATGGTCTCAGGGTCGGGTGAGTGGATGATCTGAGCCTGTGACCTGTGCCAAATCGTGTGCCAGCCTCTGTTCTGGCCTTCACATCGCCTTGATCGTCTACGAACACGCACGCAGGGCGTAGGCCTGAGTAGACAAAGACGAGTGGCCAAAGAAGGGCAGCCGGCGCCGCTCAGGTGCGGTGCGGCCGGCACCCTCAGAGAACAAACTGACCCTTCCGCACTACCACCTCACCGAATCGTCTACCCTCACTTGTTCTGGACTGCCATGATCCGCCAAGCCTCTCTCTTGACCCTATTCGCAGCTGCTCTGATCGCCGCCGGCTGCCAAGCTCCAGCCTCCGAATCGCCTGACGCGGCGGCCGATGCGCCCGTACGCACAGCAGCGGCCGTCGAGGCTACGCCTGCGGAAGCCATCACAGACCGAGCCTATCTCACGCAGCCGCTCTGGAATGACGGGCAGGCCGAGATCGCGTTCTACCAGGTCGAGCGTACGCAGAACCAATACGGCCGGCCGGCCCCGCAGTCGTTCCTGGCCGGCACGTACGTCGTCAAGCACCGCTTCGACGCCGAGACGATGTCCAAGACTACGACGGGTGGAGGCACGCCGGCCTTCAAGTACTCGCTCTTCTATGAGTTCGAGAGCGGATCGTACGAGTACAAGCGCGCATGGGTCGTCAACGCTGCACAGGCGGACCTCGCCCCGATCAAGGCCAGCTTCACCAGCTTCGATTGGTGCTCGAACCTGTACCGCGAGCAGGCCTTCCAGCCGGATGGCTCCGTCGCCTCGTTGATGCGCAGCGACGACTACGGCAACACGGCCGCGACGTACGACTACGCCGCCGGCGCGCATCCCATCCACACCCTGCCGATGCTCGTCCGCGCCCTCGATTTCTCCGATGGGGCCTCGAAGTCGTTCCAGGTCGTCACGCTGGACGGCACCTACGTCGACGTCACGGCTGAGATGGCCGGCACGGAGACGATGCAAACAGACGCCGGCCCGATGGAGACCGAGAAAATCACGCTGCGGTATGCCGGCGAAGTCCGCTCGCTCATCGGTGAGACGGCCGACTCCGTCGAGCACTACTACCGTGGCACAGACGACGCTCGCCTCCTCGTTGGCCTCGTCGCTGATTCCGAGCGCTACCGCATGACGCTCGTCGAACACATCCGCTCCCCGTACTGGAGCGAAAACCTCTACCCCAAACTCCAGCGGGTCGACGCGAGACCGTGAGGGTTCGCTGCGCTTACGCTTGCTCACGTGGCACGTGGGCAGGTAGCGGGTAGCAGGTGGGGTGGCTCTGGGTGACGTTGTGTTATCTAGAGACCAAGTGCCAGTCTGAGTAGGTTCAGTAAGCCCAAATTGGTTCGTGCACCACTTCGGTACCGGCAAGATCATCCACTAGCTACCTACCCACCCGCTACCCGCCACGTGAGCGAAGCGAACTAAAACGGCACGTCCGGTGGGAGCTGAGGCCGGCTGGGGCCGCCGCCTGGCGGTGAGTCGAAGCCGTCGCCGGGTGGGGGGGCGTAGTTGTCCGTCGGGGGGCCAAAGCCGGCAGCGTCGTCTGGGCCGAAGCCGGCGTCTCCGCCCGGGGGCGTGTAGTACTGCGTCAGATTCTCGAACCGCGCATACTGGTTGACGAAGGCGAGGTTGACGTTGCCAATCGGCCCGTTCCGTTGCTTGCCAATGATGATCTCGGCCAGCCCTTCTGTCGAGTTGCCATTCTCGTCCACCGTGATCCCGTACCGCTCGGCCCGGTAGATGAACATGACCACGTCGGCGTCCTGTTCGATAGAGTTATGAACGATCAGCCCGTTGGCTTCGAAGTTATGTGGTCCAGGCACGGTAAGGTCGAAGACCTCTTCGACGCCATCTGGCTCGATGGAAGCGACGGGATCCCAGTACACGTCGCTCTGTGCCAGGTGTCGTAACGGCTCTGACTCTACCACATCGGCCACATGCCCGGCACGGGTCCGGCTCATGGCCGATCTGTAAAGCGACGAGCCGCAGTATGCCGTCCCGATTGCAGCCTGAAATGCTCGTTCCGAAAGCCCGACAGTCTTCCGAGCAGGCCGGACCAACGTCTCCCAGGCTGATCGAGGAATTACGTCTCGGTTGGTGTTTCCTGGACGTGCTCGAACCATGTTCTCCACGGCAGCCAAGCTTTCCTGTTTGTACTGACCCACTGCTCCGACGCGAGAGGCAAAGGCAAGAACCTCTGGTTTGCCACTGACGATGACATGATACTGGTCCCGTCCTTTGCCTGGCTGGCGCACACGTTTTATGCGTGCGTTGATCCCAAGTCGCAGCAGGAGAGCCTGTACGTCGTGCCCTAAACGTACGCTGCTTGTAGCATAGTAAATAGCAGCTCTGGGCGACCGCCCTGCCACGAGGCGGATGCATCCGTCTGTTGCCCAAAGGTGACGAAGGAAATGAGCGATGTGGCCGACAGGCTGCTCAAACACACGTCCTGGAACACGTTTTTCGTAAGACCGGAGTCCCCACGCACCGAATGTGTCCAGCCACTCAGCGATGGCGTTTCGCGTCCCGTGGGTGTGTTGCCGTGTGGAGGTAAGGTATACCTGAAACCAGGAGGTCTGGCGTGTTGACGGGCTCTCGTTCGATATTCGAGGCGCGATGTCATCGCCGAAAATATTCCGTGCAAGTTCAGCTACATGATTGGCTAGATCTGGCTCACGTGTTGTGTACTGGACAGCATGCCTGGGGAGTGTGCACCCGTCACCAATCAAGTGCCCCAACAAAGCTAATTCGTCGAGAGAAAGTGTCGCCTTGTCTTTGGTCGACGCAATCGTCCTGGGCAATGCAAGACGGTCTGAAGTGGTCAGTTCGTCTAGGCGCTTCCAACCGTCGAACGATAGGAACTTGTGGTTGGCGGTCGCGCGGATGGTGCGGCCTGAGGCGGTCGTGAGTTTGAAGACGGGTTTGACACCGGTGGAGAAGGCCCGGCTTGCTTGCGAGGCCCCGATTCGGTACGTGGTGCAGTCCAACGCCCAGACATCGAAGCCCCCATTCTCATGCCTGGCAGCTAGCTCCCGGATTGGAACGCGCCGCCCAGAGCCGGCGAGCGTCACCAACGTATCCCCAGTTAGGCAGCCCGATTCACGAAGGTCGGAGAGCATGGGGCGTTTGTCGCCGCCGCGGGTTTCGACGGCGCGGCTGAGCTGCGAGAGCGCGATGACCGGCACGTCGAGTTCTTTCGCGAGCGACTTCATCGAGCGGGAGATCGCGGCGATTTCCTGCTCTCGGTTCGACGACTTGCTGCTGCCCTTGGGGCCGTGCATCAATTGGAGGTAATCGACGATGACGAGGCCGATGTCGTGCTCGGCTTTCAAGCGCCGGCATTTGGCGCGGAGTTCCAAGACACCGAGGCCCGGCGTGTCGTCGATGAAGATCTTGGCCTCAGCCAGCCGGCCGGCGGCGCGGGCAAGGTTGGGCCAGTCCTCATCGGAGAGCCGGCCGGTCCGAGCCTTTTGCGCATCGATGCGGGCTTCCGATGTGAGCAGCCGCTGCGCCAACTGGCCGGCGCTCATTTCAAGCGAGAAGTAAGCGACCGAGCACGGTTTCGTCGGGTGCAACGCCGCATTTCGCGTCACCGCCAGGCTGAAGGCCGTCTTGCCCATGGATGGCCTAGCGGCGATGATCACCATGTCCGAGGGTTGCCAGCCGCTCGTCATGTCGTCTAGGCGTGTGAAGCCGCTGGGGACGCCCGTGATGCCGCCTTCCATGCCGTGAATCGACTGCAGGCGTTCGATGGTCTCCTTGACCACGTCGCTCATGCTGCGGCTGCTCTTGCGGAGTTGGCTTTCCGAGATCCGGAAGATGTCCCGCTCGGCCTCGTCGAGCAGATCGAAGGCATCCGTTCCGGGATCGTAAGCGACCCCCACGAGCCGGGTCATCACCTCGATCATCTGCCGCACCAACGATTTCTCAGCGATGATGCGGGCGTGATGTTCGACGTTGGCGGCCGAGGCTACGCGGGCCGTTAGCTCGGTCAGGTAGTAGGCCCCGCCCACGTCGTCGAGTTCGCCGCGGCGCTTGAGTTCGTCGGTGAGCGTGATGAGGTCAACCGGGTTACCGCGCTCGAAAAGGCTTAGCATGGCCCGGTACACCTTCTGGTGCTTGGGCTGGTAGAACGCCTCGTCGCTCAGAACCTCGATGGCCTGCGGGATGGCCTCCGGCGCAATCAGCATCGCCCCGAGAACCGCCTGCTCGACATCGACGGCCTGC
>JBCDHV010000034.1:0-15408 GCA_038749615.1 Bacteroidota bacterium | reverse complement strand
TGCATACGCATACGTCGCCCGAGACGTGGACGGCACGCCGGTGGTGTCGGGAACGCTCCGCCTCGTGTTTGCGGACGGCGACGGTGCGCGCACGGCGGAAGGCGTTTCCGGGACCTGGGCCTTCGAGGCCGCGCAAACGGGCCTGGACGAGCAAGAAATCGGGCCACAGCTCGGCATGGGGTCGCTCGAAGGCGGGATTGGCTCCGACGGCGAAATCTGGATCAACCTGAACCCGGGCCTCGCTGATAACAACGTCTTTCTCTCCGGCCGTTTCACCGAGAATGCCCGCGGTGAGCTCTCTGGCACGTGGTCCTACAGCACCTTCGTCGGTTCCGTAGCCGGCGGCACCTTCGCGGCAGAGCGGTAGGTTCGCTGCGCTCACATGGCGGGTAGCATGTGGGCGAGTAGCAGGTAGCGCATCTTACATCCACTCGCCACTTGCTACCTGTGACCTTGTCCACCGCATGAATTACTTCAAGTAATTCAGCGACTGGTGCCAGAACAGGACTTCGGTGACATCGAAGGTGGCGAAGAAGGGATCCGGGTTGCCGGTGTTGCCTTCGATCAGCATGTAAAACTGATCCGGTGTGATAGGCAGGAGGCCGACGCGGCCGGCGGTCTCGATGGCAGGACGGACGAGCCAGAGGGGCGTGTGGATCTTGGACTTCTCGGGCAACCCGAGGGCCTGCGTGATGATGTCGAGCACATCGACGTACGTGTGCCGCTCTCGGTTGCCGGCGAAAAAGATCTGACCGTGCGCGGCCGGCAAACTCAGCGCTTGCACGAAGGCGTCGGCGAGCGTCGTGATGTGGATGGGTTGCAGTTCGTACTTCCCGTTGCCGAAGACCGGCAGCACGGGAAACGGCTCGACGAGCGTCTTGGCGAGCTGCGAGACAAACTCGGGCCGGCCTTCGCCTGGATCGCCGAAAATGACCGATGGCCGGAAGATCGTCCAGTGCGCGAAGCCGGCGTTCTTGACCAGATGCTCGGCCTCCCATTTGGTAGTCTGGTACTCCGACTTGCCCTGCGGCTTCGCCCCGTTCGCGCTCATGTGCACGAAGCGCTCGATGCCGGCCTTTTTGGCCTGTTCCACCACGAACCGTGTGCCCTCGACGTGGACATTCTCGAAGGTGACCCCGCGCGCCGGGTGCTCCTCGATGATGCCGACGAGGTGGATAGCTGCGTCGCAGTCCTCGATTTGGTCGTAGATCGGGCCGCCGCTGGTAACAGACCCTACAATCACGTCGACGCCCTCACGGCCCCGGATGTCCAGTTTTTCTTCGGAGCCCTCGCGAATGAGACACACGATCGAATGCCCAGCATCGAGCAGTGCTTTCGAAACGTAGGAACCGACGAAACCCGTCGCGCCGGTGAGAAAGACCTTCATGAAGGGAGGGGCAAAATTCGAGGACCGAAAGGCGGGGAAGCGAAACGGGGGAAGGGGTTGACCGCGCTGGGAAGCCGCTACGCGCTCGGGTGAGGGAGGTTCGGGACAATCCGAAACAGCGCCTGATGCGCTACACTCACACGCCAACCTTCACACTCCGAACTTCACACCCCGAACGATGTGCCGACGGCCTTCGCAGCCTTTACCATCGGATCGTCAGGCGTTACGGTCTTCGTCTTGTCGGCTACGTCGGTGAGGAGTACCGATGTAAGCCTGCCGTCTTGGAGAGCCACCATCCGGTCGTACGATTGCGTGGCGACGAGATGTGCGGCATAGGTACCGTACAACGTGGCGAGGTTTCGGTCGAAGGCGGTGGGAGAGCCGCCGCGCTGAACGTGCCCGAGCGTGGTCGTCCGGATCTCGCTGTCGAGGTGCATGTCGAGCGCAGAAGCCAGCACGTTGCACACGCCGCCCAGCCGGATGGGATCGGGACTCGTCTCGTCCCGCAGGCGCACGGTCATGTCTGCTCCTTTGGCCTTTGCACCCTCGGCGATGCAGATGATCGTGAACCGCTGCCCGCCGGCTTCCCGTTTCTTGCAGGCTTCCACCACCGTGCCGATGTCGAACTCGAACTCTGGGATCAAGATCACATCGGCCCCGCCTGCCACGCCGGCATGGAGGGCGATCCAGCCGGCATATCGGCCCATCGTTTCGAGGATCATGACCCGCTTGTGGCTCTGCGCCGTGGTGTGGAGCCGGTCGATCGCTTCCGTTGCAATGGTAACGGCCGTGTCGAATCCGAACGTCCGGTCCGTGCCTACGAGATCGTTGTCGATGGTCTTGGGGACCCCGACAATGTTGAGGCCTTTTCCCTGGAGCCGGTGGGCAATCGACATCGTTCCGTCGCCGCCGATGGCTACCACGGCATCGAGCCCCAATTCGGAGACGTACGCCATGACCTCATCGGACACATCGGCCCCGTCGCGGCGGAAATAATCGAAGGGGTTCGCCTTGTTACTTGTCCCGAGGATCGTCCCACCGAGCGTGAGAATGCCACTTACGTTTCGGTATCCCAGGGGATGGACGTTTCGTTCGATCAGACCTTCGTATCCGTCCTTGATGCCGATGACCTCAGCGCCATGTTCGAGGATCAGGCTTTTCGCGACGCCGCGAATGACTGCGTTGAGGCCGGGGCAATCGCCGCCGCCCGTGAGAATACCGACACGCATGGGAATGGGGTGGGCAGGATGAGGGAGGACGCGCCGAGCCTAATCATCGAACATGGCGCTCAGGGGCTACAAGCCGATGGAGACAGAAACGTAGGGGCCGGCAAAGTCGAACTCGGGAAAACCGTTGATCTCGGTGCTTCCGAGGTCTTCCACGATCTCTCGCCAGCCAAAGGTCGCCGGCACAAACCGGTAGCCGCCTCGGACGGACAGGATCCAGGCGATCTCGTCGAACTCTGCATCGAAGCGCAGTGCATAATCGATTTGCAGACTGGCGTCGAACAGGAGGCCATACTGCTCGAATTGGGCCGTCGGAGAGACGAAGTCGATGAGCGGTGGCTCAGCATCGACGTCCTCCACGTCCGCACGCCGGAACGACAGCCGCGTGCGCTCCCAGCCGGCTCCCAGCGTGGGCGCGACGATGAAGCGGCCTCCGCCGGCCTGAATCAGCCCGTAGTTCACGTCGAAAACGACCTGCGTCGCTGCGATTTTCCCCGTCGCCCCGTCGAAGGGAGCATCCAGGTCCGCACCCTCGGCGAGGTTGCGTGTGTCGATGCCGAATCGCCAAGTCGGGGTGCCTACTCGAACACCCCAGGCCCACCCGATGACCTCTTCGCCAAACGTGGGTGTAGCGCCGTCGAGCTGGACTGTTTCGAAGTCGCCCTGCATACCGGTCGCGCCGAAGTAGACCGTAGACAGTGAGAGATTTTGGGCGAAGGCGGCCAGGGGAAGTAGGAAGACCAACAGCAAGGCCGAGAGCCGGCGTGCGAACATGGTGATGCAGCGTAGACGAGACAGGTGGATTGGAGAAGCGCTCCGCCTACGCGTGAGGGTGAGTTAGGGTTCTTTCTGGGGTTAAGGATGAAGGATTAAAGGGAAAGGACGAAGGGTGAAGCGAGCAGGGGACAAGGGACAGGGTGAAGGGGTGGGTGGTCTGGCTTGTGCCGGTAGGGATGCGGCAGGTGGAGCGGGGTCAATTTGCCATAGTGCCACATTTGCACCACGTGCCACATCGGCAGCGCGCTCGGATCTATTTTTCTTGCGAACGAAGTGATCCGTAAAAACGTTATTCTGCGGCTAGTGCTCTGATTGGATGGTGACTTGACTGCTGCTTTTTATGCGCTTCGTCTTTGTGTTCGTGCTCTGTATGTCGGTGGCCGGTGTGGCGCCGGCTCAGGTGGGGGATGGGTTTTCGTTTCTGAGGCTTGAGCCTTCGGCGCGGGCGTCGGCCTTGGCCGGCTCCTTTGCTGCGGTCTACGATGGCGACGTGAATGCGGTGTTCTACAACCCGGCACTGCCGGACGAGCGGGTACACCGCCGGCTCTCGGCCTCGTACCTGAATCATCTCGGCGATCTCAACGCAGGCTTTCTGGCAGCCTCGTTCAACGCAGGCCGTCTGGGTACGGCGAGCGCCGGCCTTCGCTTTCTCGACTACGGCAGCTTCGAGCGGGCCGACGAGAACGGGCAACGCGATGGGACCACCTTCGGAGCCTCGGACGTGGCGTTGACGGTTGGCCTTGCCCGGGCGTACTCCGAGCGGATCCGCTACGGCGTCAATGCTAGCGCCATCTTTTCCAGCGTCGATCAGTACGGTGCTTCGGCCTTGGCCCTCGATGCCGGTGTCGTCTACCTGATCCCATCGCAGCGGGCAGCGTTCAGCCTCTCGGTGCACAATGCCGGCGCGGTGTTCAGCTCTCTCGGCGAAACCAGCGATCAGTTGCCTCTCGATGTACGGGTCGGAGTGTCGAAGCGGTTGGAGTATCTACCGCTCCTCGTCTCGATCACGGGGTATGATCTCGACCGGGCCGGCGAAGAAGGTGCGCTCGAGCATCTCATCTTTGGCGCTGAACTCCAATTCAGCCAGGCCTTCAACCTCCGGCTCGGGTACGATCCCCGCCGGCACGAGGCTCTCAAAACCGACAGCCGACTCGATTTGGCTGGTTTGGGACTTGGATTCGGCCTGAACGTGAGTCGCATCCAGTTTGATTACGCGTACAACTCGTGGTCGGCGCTGGGCGGGCTGCATCAGCTGACCGTGGCGACGGGAATTTGACCGCGGGCCACGGTTACGCGGGTGAATAGAATAGCCGTTCAACTACACCGTGTGGCAGGTGTTGGAGGCGGAGCAGATATGGCATCCGGCCTTGCCAGGAGGAGGAACAGGCCGGTCATTTCGGATGGACGGATGTTTTCTCCCGGCGCATTCAGCTTGCTAGATGGGTGCAGCCTGCCGTTTCTTTCTGGCCCACCCACCTCATCCGAAGGGTCCTTGCCCTCGGCGCTACGAACGTTCCACACGAAGCGGTTGCCTAGGCCACCGCAATCGGGCCAGCCGCATCGGCGGAACCCCAACGCCGCGTTGTGGCGTTTAACGTGTCTGTGCCTTGCCTGAACCTGGACGCAACTATGGCGAAAACAACCTCTTCGAGGCCCTCGCCTTATCGGTTTGAAACGGACTTTCGCATCATCCGCGAGGCGCGGTGCCTGACGATAGATCAGGTACACCGCCGCACGATGTTGCAGCCTGAGACGCTCTACGCTTTTGAGGAGAGCGGGCTCTTCGACCATCCCGTGTTCGCGAGCGACGTGCATCGCCGCTTCTTTGTGAAGAACTATGCCAAGGCCGTCGGCATCGACGAGGGCGACGCACTTCAGGCGCTCCGAGACGCGACGGGGGGGACGTACGACGGCTTTCTTGTTCGAAAATACCTCGGGATTGAACCTGTGCCGGCCACGAGCCAGCCGCCCGACGACTCGCAGGCCGATTGGGGGATGGATGTCCTGCTGGGTGCTGCGGAAGAGCCGAAAGCTGAGCTCGAGGTGCCGGCACCTCCGGCAGAACCTGAGCCAACCCCGTCGGCTCCGCCCAAGCTCGAAGCCTCTGAGACGCAAGCTTCCAAGAAGCCGGCGGCCAAGCCCGAGCTCCCCGTGGCGAAATCACCTGCCGCGGGCCCGGCCTCCTCTCCGAAGTCAGCCCCAGAGCCTGAAACGAAGCCGGTTGCCCTCAATGCCGGCCGGCGCAAAAAAGCGGGGTCGAGCGTCGAGGCTGCATTCCTGCGCGCACGGACCCGGATCGATCAGGGGGAGTCGTTAGCAGAAAAAAGCGGGGGGCCATCGCCGATTCTGGAGCCGGACGATGAACTGCTTGCTCCTCCACGCCGGACGCGCGTCACCACGCCGCCGAAGCGGGAGAAGCTTGCGGATATCGCACCGCCGCCACCGGCCACACCGCCGCCCACGGCTGACCAGCCCGATCTGCTGCGGCCCTCTCGCATCGTCGAGACACCGGTCGAGGCCAACCGAACGCCGGCCGCCCCCGAACTGGCTCCGCCCGAGCCTGTACCTGACCGTCCGGCTGCTTCCGAGACTGGGAAACCGCCGGCACCCACGGCGCCGGCATCTAGGACGCCGGCGGTTGAAAGTCCCTATGCTCCACCTTCAGAGCCTGTGGTGGCACCTGTGCCCTCAGGGGCGGGCATCCAGAACGAAGTAGAGATTCCAGACGATTTGGAAGCAAGTGAAGCGGAAGAGGAGACGGTTCCGCTTCTTCGCCCTCCGTCTGCCAAGTCCACCCGCACGCGGACCGTCCGCGAAGCGGTGGTTGATGACACGAAGCCAGAAACCAGCGCGTATCAGCCCCCCGACATTGACGAGGTTCGGGCACGTACCTCCGCTCCCGGCCCGAAAAACCGCCCTCCCGAAGAGCGCGAGGCCATCGCGCCGGCTTTGGTCATGGGCGTTCTCGCCGGGGTTCTCATCCTAGCGGTTGCCGGCTGGTGGGCGTTCTCGGGAGGCTCGGCTGAGGCGGAGGCCGGCGACGCCCAAGCGACTTCGATTGCCCTGAGTGAACTGCCGAGCCGCTTCTCCGGCTTCATCCGGCCCGTTGGCCAGGACGAGCAGTTCATCTCCCTCAAGATTCGCTCCGTCCCCGACGCTGAGGGCCAGTTCGACTACACCCTCTGGCGTGTCAACGACGGCCGCATGTTGTCTGAAGACGGCAATGGCGAGATCAATGCGGAACGAAGCCGCATCCGCCTTTCGCAGGTCGAGGGCTGGGGCACCATTATGCGCACGTCGGATGGAAGCTTGCTCGTGCGTTCAACATCCACACCCGAATGGGAGCTAAAAGCTGCTCCCGATCTCGACTAGCACAAAGATTTACGATTCCGGACGGCGTCGGACCTTCGCGTGAAAGGCCCCGAACGCTGCCAACTCCACCACGTCATGAAATACCTGCTTTCCACTTTTGCCCTCGCCTTTGTCCTCCTCGCCGGCTGTAACGACGGGGAGCTTGAGGCCCTTCGCCAGGAAAACCAACAACTCGTTCAGAGCTTCGAGCAAGCCACGCGCATCATTGATGATGTGCAGCAGAACCTCGCTCGCATCGAAGAACGAGAGGGAATCATCAACCAGCTCCAACTCGAAAACGAAGGGTCCCCTTCCGGGGATGTCGAAGAGCGCATCCAGACCAGCTTGTCGGCGATCGACGCGTATTTGGAAGAAAACCGGCGCAAACTGAATGAGCTCAACGAGCGGGTTGAGGGCACATCGGGTGAGCTGAATGGGCTCCGAGGCCTCGTCGCTTCGCTGGAGCGGCAGGTAAAAGAAAAAGAGCAGGAGGTTCAGGGCTTGCGCACCGAAAACCGCGAGCTTCAGAGCAACGTCGCCACGCTTCAGAACGAAGTCGAAACGCGCTCACGCGAGGTCGAAGAACTTGGGCAGACGGTTGTCGAGCAGGACTCGCTGCTGACCGAGACGACCACCCGGCTGGATGAAACCGAAACGGCTCTTGAGGCAGAACTCGAAGCTGCTGCGACGGCCTACTTTGTCGTCGGCGACCGCGACGGCCTCGAGCAGCGCGGCGTCATCAACGTGAGCCGCGGCGGCTTCCTCGGTCTCGGCGGCAAACGCTCCCGGATCGCCGACATCGATCCTACGCAGTTCAGCCCGATCCAGAAGTCGCAGAACATCGTCCAACTCGGCCCAGGCATCGAAGACGTGGAAGTGCTCAGTGCCCACAAAGAGTTCTCGAACCTTTATGAGATCGAACAAGCCGGCAGCTCTACCGCCCTCCGCATCACGGACCCCGAGCGGTTCTGGAGCGTCTCCGAGTACCTCGTCGTGATGGTCAAGGACTGAGGTGGTTGGGCGGTTAGCAGGACGCTCACGGCGTTCGCTGTAGTTGGGCAGGGTCGGTACACGGCAGGTGGACGAGTTGCAGGGCGCGGGTGGCTCTAGCAGTCCCGATTCCACAACGCTGTAATTCATCACGACGGCAGGGGTGCTGCAATGCCAATCTGAATCTCCCTACACTGAGCTCCCTACACTGAGCTCCCTACACATGGGCATGGTCTAATCCTAAAGTGATGATAGAAGTCGAAGTCGAGGTCGCAAAAGAGCAGTTGGCCGGTCTAATTGCTCGCGTAGGTAGTGGTGAGATAGTGGTCCTGCTTCAGGATGGTGTCCCCGTTGCTGAACTAGGTCGCGTGCGCCGAACATTTGGGAGTGCACGGGGAAAAATCTGGATGAGTGATGACTTTGATGATCCACTACCGGACATGAAGCCTTACTCATGAGAGAGCTTTTGCTCGATACGCATGCCTTGCTCTGGTTCATCGCAGGCGATGACAAACTCTCGGCCAACGCACGCCAGGCGATTGAGTCACTCGACGCTACGGTCTATGTAAGCATCGCCACACTGTGGGAGATTGCAATCAAGATCAGCGTCGGGAAATTGAGGTTGTCTGAACCCTTCGAAGATCTGATCCCAGGCGAGTTGGAGAATAACCAGTTTCGGGAGTTGCCCATCGAAGTAGCGGACCTATCCCAGTATCAGCAATTGCCTCTTCATCACAGAGACCCCTTCGATAGACTCCTCATTGCACAGGCAAAGCGGCGCGGCCTAGTACTGGTCAGCCGAGACTCTGCCTTTCGGCAGTATGGCATCGAGACGTACTGGTAGCAAATCTGTTTTACCCAGCGCCCCAACTATCTGACCGACTTCCGGCGGTTGCGGACGTAGTCTTCGAAGATGAAGGCGCCGAGATCGTCTAGGCTGGCGTAGTAGGCGCGGCCCTGGTTGGCTTCGGTGAGTTGGCGGACGAAGTTCTGCAGGTACGGGTCCGAGGCGATCATGAACGTCGTGATCGAGATGCCTTCCCGCCGGCAGACGACGGCCTCGTCGAGGACCTTATTCACGATGCGCCGGTCCAGCCCGAACGAGTTTTTGTAGAGCCGGCCGCCGGCTTCGAACTGGGCGCTCGGCTTGCCGTCCGTGATCATGAAGATCTGCTTATTCCGGTTCTTCCGGCGGTGCAGGATGGTACGGGCGCGTTGGAGGCCAGCACGCGTGTTGGTGTGAAACGGCCCGACTTGCAGGTACGGCAGATCCTTGACCGACACTTCCCAGGCCTCATTGCCAAACGCAACGATGTCGAGCGTGTCTTTCGGATACCGCGTCATGATAAGCTCCGAGAGCGCCATCGCGGTGCGGCGTGCCGGTGTGATCCGGTCCTCGCCGTAGAGAATCATCGAGTGGGAGAGGTCGATCATGAGCACGGTGGCCATGCTCGTGCGATAGTCCGTCTCGAAGACCTGGAAGTCGTCCTCCGTCAGACCGAAATCGTCAATGCCGGCGCGCCGGTAGGCGTTCGATAGCGTGCCGGTCACGTCGAGCGAATGAACATCGTCGCCGAACCGCCACGGGCGTGTTTCTGGTTGCCGCTCATCGCCGGCACCGGCGAACGGCGTCTTGTGCGTGCCTCGGTTCCCCTTGCGTAACTGCCGGAAGATTTCCTCCAACGACCGCTGCCGCAGAGAGCGCTCCGATTTTGCCGTGAGTTGCACTACGCCCTGTTCGTCCTGCTCGATGTAGCCTCGGTTCTTCAGCTCCTCGATGAAGTCGCCCATGCCCATCTCATCGTCCGTGAGCCCGTACCGCTTGTCGAGTTGCGTCAACCAGCGAAGCGCCTCCGCCACGTCGCCGGCGGTGTGGTTGAGCAGCTGCTGGAAGAGATCGAACAGCCGCTCGAACGTGCTCATGCCGTCGTGGCGGTCTTCCCATTCGGAATAGCGAAACTGCATGACGGTGGGTTGGTGGGTGGATGGATAGGTGGGTAGGATCGATTTTGGGACTTGACAAAGACGAGCCGACCCACCTACCGGCCGGCCCACCAGCCAACCTTATCGGTACGGCTTTTTCAGGTAGGCCTTGGCGCGGCGGTGGGCGCCACTCCAGTCTTTCATCGACAGGACCTCTTTGTAGCGCATGACGGCACCATCGCGGTGGCCCATGCGGTCGAGGACCATGCCTTGGCGGAGCCGGCCGAGGACCTTGTAGGGCGTGTCGGCTTTGAGGCGAGCGGCTGTGTCGTCGAGCTTACGCAGATAAGGAATTGCGCCTTCCACATCGCCATAGCGCATTTCGTTGCGGGCAAGGTAGTAGAACGCTTGCTCGGCGAGCCCGAGGCCGTAGCCTGTCTGGGCCGCCTCGTGCCGGCGCAAGACCTCGGCGAAGATGTCCCCGACGCGGTCCCAGCGGCCAAACCGAGCGTACATCCGGCCTTCGAGGGCGTGGAAGACGGCGTTGCCCGGGTAGGTCATCCGGAGCCACGTGATGTACTCGATGCTCTTGGCGAAGTTCTTTTCGTAGAAGTAGTAGATCTGGAAGAGGAAGTAGGCGGCTTCGGCCTTCAAGAACCGGCCGTTTTTGAACGAGCGCTCGAGCTGAGCGATGCCACGTTCCTTGTCGCCGTTGGGGAAGGCCCAGGAGATCAACTTGAGCGCGCTGTAGCGTTCCTCGGCGACGTCTGCGTAGTAGTCGTACACACCCCAGCCGAAGTAGAAATCATCGTTCTGCGCGTCCTGCTCGGCGAGACGAATGATGAGGTCGAGGGCGCGCTTGCCGTCTCGGGCGGCCCGCAATTCCTGGCTTCGGTTGGACCGCAGCCGGCTCCGGAAGCTCAGGCCCATGCTCTTGAAAAACAGGCCGTCGAGATCGTTTTTGTCGACTTTCAACCGGCGGTCGGCGCGGCGGATGGTTTCGTCCATCAGCTTGAGGAAGCGCTTGTCATGCTGCCGGTTCTGGAGATCGACCATCACTTCCCACCACGTCATCAGTCCATCGAGAAACGGACCGACGGGATGATCAGGGTAGAGCCCTTCGAGTTGGTCGAACCGGGCTTGAGCCGCGTCGAACTCCATGTTGTAGAGCGCATCGATGCCGGCCTCAGCGAGTTGCATGGCCGGCTCGTCAGTCAAGAGCGACTGGGCAGGGAGCGAACGAGGTTGTGCTGCGGCAAGCGCAGGGCCGGCGAGCAAGAGCAGCGCGCCGACGAGAAGAATGGGCCGCAGGTGTATGCGCATCACAATCAGCCTCCAGAGTTGCGGGCGGGCGGGTTGTACGGGCGGAATGAACAGGGTTTCCCCATTCTCTTCAGAACAATCCCTATGCCATCCGTTACGCGTCAGAAGTCACAGAAGCGGATCCACTCCGCAAAGGGTAAAACGCCACAGACAGGCTGGCCACCCACCAAATCCCTACCCACTTGCCCACCGCACTAGCATTTCCACACACCGCAAGCTAGCTTGGGGCGGCCTCTCCAGCGGTGCCTCCGCCGCGTCTTCTCTACACGTGTGCTGGTCAGCAGCTCTTCCCGCCAGCGCCCAACCTCCTCCGATATGGTTGCTCAATACGACTACATCGTCGTGGGAGCAGGATCGGCCGGCTGTGTCGCCGCCCGCGCCCTCTCCGACAACCCCGATGCCCGTGTCCTGCTCATCGAAGCGGGTTCGCCAAACACTGGGCACCCGATGATTACGACGCCGGCTGCGTGGCCAGGCCTCATCCAAAGCGAGTTCGATTGGGGGGCCTTTACCGTCCCGCAGGTT
Organism: Bacteroidota bacterium; assembly: GCA_038749615.1. GTDB lineage: Bacteria > Bacteroidota > Rhodothermia > Rhodothermales > DATKEJ01 > JBCDHV01. Next base: position 3,906 of record JBCDHV010000034.1, on the reverse strand, counting down.
CACGCCAACAACCGTGTCATCGTGTACCCGCGCGGCAAAGTGCTGGGCGGATCGAGCGCGATCAACGGGATGGTGCACGTCCCGGGCCACCGCGCTGATTTCGACGGGTGGGCTGCGGCCGGCAACGAAGGCTGGGACTATGATTCCGTCTTGCCGCTCTTCAAAGACCTCGAATCGCACGCCAAAGCCCCGAGCCCGTATCACGGCAGCGACGGCCCGCTCCACGTCGGTTACGCGGTTGATCCACACCCTGTAACGCTCGCGTTGCTCGAAGCCGGCGTCCAGGCCGGCCATACTCGCAACGACGACCCGACGGGCGACAACCTCCTCGGAATCGGCCTCGGCCCGGTGGCTATCAAAAATGGCGTCCGGCAGAGCGCGGCCATCTCGCACTTGTTGCCGGTGATGAACCGGCCGAATCTGGAGGTTCGCACGGCCACGCAGGTCCTGAAACTCCGCTTTGTGGCTGACCGCTGCGTGGGGGTCGAGGTGCTGCACAACGGCGTGCGCGAGGTCATTGAAGCGTCTGGTGAGATCGTGCTGTGCGCCGGCGCGCTCGAATCACCGCGCCTTCTGATGCTCTCCGGCATTGGGCGGGCCGAGCACCTGAAGAAATTCGACATCGACGTCCGAGTTGATCTGATGGGCGTCGGCGAAAACATGCAGGATCACCCGCTGGTGGCTGGGGTGTGCTACGAAATGACCGACGAGGCGGCGGCAGCCGGCCCACCGCGCAACAACCTTTCAGAATGCCAGCTCTTCTGCAAGAGTGACCCCTCGCTCGGGACGCCGGATCTCCAGCCGGTTTTCCCGCACGTGCCGTACACGATGCCCGAGTTCGGCCCACCGCCGGCGCATGCGTTCACGCTTCTGCCGGGTCTCGTGCAGCCGAAAGCACGGGGCAACGTCAAATTGCAGTCGGCTGACCCAGACATGCCGCTGGCGATCGACCCCAATCTCTTGGGGCACGAAGATGATATCCGTGCGCTCGTGCGCGGCGTTGAGATCTGTCTGGAGATCGGAAGCCAGCCGGCACTGGATAGCGTTCGCAAGCGCGAGTTTCTGCCTGGGCCGGAGTTGCGGTCCAAGCCTGAACTCGAAGCATTCGTGCGCAACGCTGTCAGCTCGTACTTCCATCCCGTCGGCACGTGCAAGATGGGCAGTGACGCCCACTCGGTCGTTGGTTCCGATCTGCGCGTGCACGGCATCGACGGCCTCCGAATCGCCGACGCCAGCATTATGCCGCGGATCACATCGGCCAACACGAACGCCCCGTCCATGATGATCGGCGCGAAGGTGGCCCAACTGATCCAGGAAGGCCGAGCCGTCAAATCTACAAGCTCCGACTCGGCGCGCGTGACCGCGTGATGGTTCTTGGTTAGGTGGTTGGCCATTGGGTGGGTCTCTCCGGGGGGATCCAACGCCATCCGTTGGCTCAAGCGCCCCGACCTAACGGGCGCGGTCTCTCACGAGGCTGCGCCCATTTTTATTTGCGTACGAGTGGTCTGGGGCCGAAACCACGCAACCGTCAAATAAGATCAGTTGGTTGATCTTAATTTCCCGGCGGCACCAATAAGATCAGTTGATTGATCTTATTTGATCACGCTGTGGATGCTTCAGTTCGTCAAAACGGATTTGTTTGAGGACCTCCGCCGGCAGGTGGACGGAGAGGTACGGACCGACGCGTTCAGCCGGACGCTCTATGCGACGGATGCGAGTTTGTACCAGCAGACGCCTCTCGGGGTGTTCTTCCCGACCTCGGCGGAAGACGTGCAGCGGGCCGTGCGCTGGGCGGCTCGGCACGAGGTGCCGGTTCTGGCACGGTCTGCCGGCACGAGCTTGGCCGGCCAGTGCGTGAATGCTGCGCTCGTGATCGATGGGACGAAGCATCTGACGCGGATTCTCGAAGTGAATGTCGAGGAGCGGTGGGTCCGGGCAGAGCCAGGCGTGGTGTTGGATCACCTGAACGCGCACCTGAAACCGCTCGGGCTGAAGTTCGGGCCGGACCCGGCGAGTTCGAACCGTGCCGCTCTGGGCGGTATCGTGTCGAACAACTCGACCGGCGCGCACTCGATTCTCTACGGGATGACGGCGGACCATGTCCTCGCGGTTCGAGCAGTGTTGGCCGACGGATCGGACGTGCGGTTTGGGCCGGTTGAGGACGGCGACTTGCCTGCAGCTCTGAACGGGAATGGGCCAGTAGCGGAAATTCAGCGCCGGCTACGCGAGCTGGTCTCCGATCCGGCAAACCAGGCCATCATTCGTACCGGCACACCTCGTCACTGGCGTCGGTGCGGCGGCTACAACCTCGACCGCCTCGGGGTGCCCGGCGTAACGTATCACCACGACCCCGATCCGCGCTTCAACGTCGCCAAGCTGTTTTCCGGGGCGGAAGGCGGGTTCGGCGTACTTACGGAAGTGACACTCAACCTCGTCCCGCTGCCGGCGCACGCAGCGTTGGCCGTCGTGCCGTTCGAGAGTGGCCTCGATGCGCTCAAGGCCATCCCAGCGATGCTCGAAACTGGCCCTAGCGCCATCGAGCTCCTCGATCACACAGCGCTCACGATGGCGCGTGAAGTGCCCGAATACCGGCGAATGCTCGACTCGTTCGTCGTCGGTGATCCGCATTGCCTGTTGCTCACCGAATTTTATGGCGACTCGGAGGCCGACTGTGCCGCTCAAATCGACGCGCTCCGCCGGCATGTAAAGGCCAGCCGTCTGCCGGCCGGCGAGCTTACTGCGCTGCACGAGCCCGACCGGATGAACGATGTCTGGAACGTCCGCAAGGGCGGGCTGGGTCTCGTGATGAGCGTCAAGGGTGATGCCAAGCCCGTCGCGTTTATCGAAGACGCGGCCGTTCCCGTGGAGCATTTGGCAGCCTACGTCGACGAACTGGAGGCCTTCGCTCGCTCGCTTGGGACGGAGATCATTTACTACGCCCACGCGAGCGCCGGCTGCGTGCACGTCCGGCCACTGATCAACGCGAAGCTGGCGTCCGAGATCGAAAAGATGCCGCAGATCCTGGACTTTGCGGTCGGGTTGCTGCGTGGCTACGGCGGCGCGCTATCGAGCGAGCACGGCGACGGAAAGGCGCGCAGTTGGATCAACGAGCGCTTCTTTGGCCGCTCGCTCTACCGGCTCTACCGCGAGACGAAGGCCATCTTCGACCCGACAAACCTGATGAACCCGGGGGCTGTTGTCGAGGGGCCGGCGATGACGGAGCAGCTCCGCTTCGGGGCCGGCTACCAGACGATCCCGTTGAAGGAGCATCTCGATTTCAGCGCGGACCAAGGCTTCCACCGGGCCGTCGAGATGTGCAATGGAGCCGGCGTGTGCCGAAAGGAGCACACCGGCACGATGTGCCCGAGCTTCATGGCCACGCGCGAGGAAGAGCACTCCACGCGTGGGCGAGCGAACCTGTTGCGTGCGGCGATGTCGGGCGCGCTGCCGGCTGGGACCCTGACGAGCCCACGGATGCAGGAGGCCATGGCGCTGTGTATCTCGTGCAAGGCATGCAAGGCCGAGTGCCCGTCGTCGGTGGACATGGCGAAGCTGAAGTTGGAATTCCAGGCGCATTACCATGCCCGCCATGGGGTCTCGGTACGGTCTCGGTTTTTTGCCCAGGTGGCGCGGCTGAGCCGGCTCAACGCAGGGGCCCTTGCGCCGCTGGTCAACCGATTATCAGCGCGCGGGCCTGCGCGGCGGATCCTCAACCGTGTGCTTGGCCTCGCGCCTCAGCGCCCGTTGCCGGCATTTGCCCGAACGCCGTTTACGGCCTGGTTCAGCACGCGGCCGGCACCGGCACCGACGGACAAGACCGTTGTCCTGTTCAATGACACGTTCAATACCTACAACACCCCCAGCGTCGCGATTGCCGCCACCGAGGTGCTGGAGCGGGCCGGCTAC
>JBCDHV010000033.1:0-15422 GCA_038749615.1 Bacteroidota bacterium | reverse complement strand
GCCACACACCTTCCCGCATGCTCACCACACTCGATTATGTCGTCCTGGTCGTTTACCTGATCGGGGTGGCCCTGTTTGGGATTTGGGCCGGCGGCCGGCAGTCGGATACGAAAGACTACTTTCAGGGGGGAGGGCAGCTTCCGTGGTGGGCCGTGTGCTTTTCGATCGTGGCAACAGAGACCAGCACGCTCACCGTCATTAGCGTGCCCTCGATCACCTATTTCGGAAGTGCGGTCTTTCTCCAACTCACGTTCGGCTACATCCTCGGCCGGCTGCTGGTGAGTGTGTACTTCCTACCAAAGTATTTCGCCGGCAACCTGTCGACGGCCTACGGTTTCCTTGGTGCGCGCTTCGGCGATGGCATGCGGGCTTCGGCCTCGGTGACGTTCATGGTGACCCGGCTCTTGGCCGACGGCGTCCGGCTCTTTGCGACCGCCATTCCGCTCAAAGTCATCTTCGACAGTGTTGGGCTTGAACTGAGCTACACGCAAATCATCGTCGGGATTGGGCTGATTACCATCGTCTATACCTACATCGGGGGGATCAAGGCGGTGGTCTGGATGGACGTCGTGCAACTCATCTTGTATATGGGGGGGGCCATCCTGGCGATTTTCATTCTCTTCGGTGACACACCGGCAAACTGGTGGAGTGACGCCGCGGAAGCCGGCAAAACGACGGTGTTTGACTGGGGCTTTGCGGATGGCTTCTCGGTCTGGTTGACGAAGCCGTATACAGTTATTTCGGCGGTGGTAGCCGGGGCCATTTTTGCCATGGCCTCTCACGGGACGGACCAACTGATCGTGCAGCGGGTGCTCTCGTGCCGGACGTTGCGCGACGGGCAGAAAGCGCTCGTGACCAGTGGCTTCATCGTGATGCTGCAATTCGCCGTTTTCCTGTTTATCGGCTTGCAGCTTTGGGGCTACTACGGGCAACAAACGCTTGCCGAACTGGGGTTGAGCCGAGGCGACGAGATCTTCCCGAAGTTTATCATTGAGGGCATGCCGCCTGGCATCTCGGGGCTCTTGCTCGCCGGCATTCTGGCCGCAGCGATGAGCACGTTGTCGTCTTCCTTGAACTCGCTGGCCAGTTCCTCCGTGATCGACCTGTACGAGCGGTTTAAAGCGGGGGGCGTCGATCCGGTGCAGAGCTTGCGTGTGGGCCGGCTGTTCACGCTCATCTGGGGCGTCGTTTTCATTGGCTTCGCCATCCAGTTCGAAGACAACACCAGCCCAGTCGTCGAGTTGGGCCTCAGCATTGCCTCATTTACCTATGGCGGGTTGCTTGGGGTCTTTCTGCTAGGACTGCTCAACGCACGCGCCACGCAACGGTCGGCGATCCTTGCCTTTTTCGTGACCATTGTGACGATGGTGCTCATCATCTTCGGTGTCTGGTACAGCGCGACAGAAGGCGGATGGACGTTCACGTTCTACCCTGACGCTGCCGAAAAGTCGGCCCGCGGGCTTGCCGGCATCGGGTGGCCGTGGTACACAGCAATTGGGGCGGCCTTGACCTTGGCCGTCGGCGGCCTGCTCAGCCTCGGTCAGAAAGAGGAAGTGGCCGCTTGAGCGCCGGCTTGCAAAAACACTAGGCAATCAAACCGGAAGAAGGGTTGGCCGTATCTTCGTGCTGAGACACGCTTCTGGACCGATGTCCCCATCTTACTTGCAGACTGAATGAGTTGGCTGAACCGCATTCTGCCGCGTCGAAAAAATCAAGGGATGCGCCCCGTTGGGCAGCAGCTTGAGGCGGGCGTGGATGCTAGCTCGCTGAAACGCCGCGAGGCCTGGACAAAAGCGGGGATCCTGCTGGCGCTTGTGGTGGCCGGCATGGCGGTATTTCCTCGGCTCCAGGGCTTCGACTTTCAAGTACAGGTCGGCGACATCTGGCGCGAGGACGCCGTGGTCGCCCCGCGTCAGTTTTCGATTTTTAAGTCGGATCTGGAGCTGGCCGAGGAATTCGAAGCCATTCGCTACCGGATTCCGCCGATCTTCGAGCGCCGAGAGGAGGCGCTGGTCCGTAGTCTCGCCAACGTCGACACGTTGGAGTCGACGCTCCGCGGTGTCTTTCAGGTTTATTTCGATTGGCAGAACGCGCGAATGCGCGGGCAGGGCGCAGCGGCTCAGAACGATTCGCTTCGGTACCTCGCGCGGCGCTCGGTCAGCGGTTTGAGTTTCACGAGCCGGCAGTGGAGCTATCTGATGGACTCCTACGCCGCCGCCTCGCCGGGGATCGAGTCGTCCAACCGGGTAACCGAGAACGGCCGGACCCTGGAATCGCTCCTCCTGCAGTACACCCGCGCGACGATCCGCCGGCTCTACGTTGACGAAGTCCTGAACATCCCAAAAGACAGCATCCGGACGGACGAACTGGTGGTCCGGCAGGGTGTGACGCAGCGCACGGCCGTGAAAGACGAGGTCCTTGGGATCGATGAGCTGGTGGCAACGGCGCGCGACAATTTCCGCCGCCGATTCCCAGCACGCACCGACACCATCGATATCGGCATTGAGTTGTTCCAGCGGGCGTTTGTTGCGCCACTCGAATACCAACGCGACGAATCGGAAGAGCGTTGGGCGGCTCAGCAGGCCCGGATTTCGCTCACGCGTGACCTCGTGCAGGAGGGCGAACGCATCGTTGACACCGGCGAAATCGTGACGGAAGAGGTGCTCGCCCGGCTGAACTCCTTGTCGCGCAGCATGGCCGATCAGCGCGGGCAGATCGACCGCTGGAAGTTGTTGCTCGGGGAGTTGGTCCTCGTGCTCGTGGCGTACCTGATGTTCTTCCTGTTCCTGTACCTGTTGCGGCACCACATTTTCGACAACAACAAGCACGTCGCGCTGATCAGCGTTCTGTTCGGGCTCACGCTAGCCGGCTTTTACGTGGTGCTCCGAATACAGAGTTTGCCGGAGCTGGTCGTTCCCGTCACGATAGCCAGTATCCTCCTGACGGTGATCTACGACTCCCGGGTTGGAGTCTTCGGTACCTTGTCGCTTGCCTTTCTGGGAGGCGTGTACTTCGGATTCGACTTCAAATTTATGTCGATGACGCTGTTCGCCGCCGTGGTCGCTGTGTTCAGCGTCCGTGATATCAAGCACCGGGCACAGTTCATGGTCACGGCTGCCTTGGTTTTCGTGGCCTACTTGACGTTGCTGCTGGCCTTCTCCCTGCTCGAAATCCTACCGTGGGGCGAGCGGTTCATAAACGATTTGATCCAGGTCAGCATCAACTCGGTGCTGGTGCTGTTCACGTTCCCCTTGCTCTGGGTCTTCGAGCGTGTCTTCCGCGTCACGACGGACGTGAGTCTGCTGGAACTCTCCGACACGAACCAGCCGCTGCTACGCGAGCTATCGTTGCGGGCACCGGGGACGTTCAACCACTCCCTGCAAGTCGCCAACCTCTCCGAGGCCGCGTGCGATGCCATTGGTGCGAATGCCCTTCTGGCGCGCGTCGGGGCGCTATACCACGACATCGGGAAGATGACGAAGCCGGAGTACTTCGTCGAGAATCAACAGCCTGGGGTCAACCCGCACGACCGCCTCAAGCCGAGCATGAGTGCACTGATCCTGGTCAATCATGTCAAAGACGGCGTCGAGTTGGGCAAACAGCGTGGACTACCGCAGGTGGTGATCGATTTCATCGCCATGCACCACGGCACCCACCGGATCGAGTACTTTTACCAGCGCGCGCTGGCAGAAAATGGTTCTGGGCCGGCACCGCTGGAATCCAACTACCGGTACCCAGGGCCACGCCCACGCACGAAGGAGACGGGCGTGCTCATGCTCGCAGATGCCGTTGAGGCGGCAAGCAAGAGCATGGAGAAGCCGACGCCCAAACGGCTCGAAAACCTGATCGATGCCATCATCAAGTCCCGGCTCGAAGACGGCCAGCTCGACCACTGCCCGCTGACCTTCGCTGAACTCACCAAGATCAAGACGACGTTCCTTGGTGTGCTCTCTGGCATGTACCACTTCCGCGTCAAGTACCCGGATCAGGACCAGGCCGAAGAGGGCATCCAAGCCGAAGCTGATACCCGGATCATCTCCATCGAGGAATCGGAAAGCGATGGGGCACCTGAAGGGTCAGCTTCGGATCCCGAGGCGGCACCCACGAAGCCGGCACCCACCAACTAAAGCCCTCCCGCCATGCCGGCTATTCAACTCTCATCTGCTGCCCGAGAAGCGATTCGGGACGCGCTGATCACCTACTGCCGCGAGGAGCTTGATCATGACATCGGCCGGCTCGAAGCGGTACTGATGACGGACTTCCTCACAGAAGAAATCGCGCCGTTCTACTACAACCAGGGCCTCTACGACGCCCAACGCGCCATCGATACACGCATCGACTCGCTCAAGGACGCGGTTTTTGATCTGGAGCAACCGAAGGGGATTCTCTAGGCTCAGATCCAGGTGTCACCATATCCGCACGAGGTGAAGATTCACTCGTCCAAGCCGTAAGTCGTCGAACCACGGGTCGTCTGAGGGTGACCGCAGATCGTGACTGTAGGAGAGCGACCACAGGAATCCGTTTAGAGATATGCGGCTGAGATCGAACGCGGCACCGAAAGCCAAGCCGGGAATGAACCGGCCATCGGCATGAGGAAAGGTCGCTTCACGGATGACTACGCGTTGACCGGTACGCTCCGCAATTTTTCCTGGCTTGTCATACACGAGGCGGCGCACAAATAGGGTTCCATACAGTTGTGACCCTCCAAGGCCGGCGTCCGTCAAGGCATGGCTGAACCGGGCTCCGACGCGCACAAAGCCGAGACCGTATGGACGCTCGGGGTTCAACTCAAGCCTCGAATTCGAAAAACGAGCGTGCGAGAGTTGGCTGTACTCACCGCCCAGGATCAACCGAACAGACGGAACGGCTCTCCACGGGGAGAACGCTAGCTCAAAGACCCCGCCGAGATTGCCGGTATAGTCGTTAACCCCCGCGGTAGCCCAGGGGAGACTGAAGGTTGGGCCTAGCGCCACTTCCAGGCGGGGTTCGCTGGTTTGCTGTGCTAGGGCGATAGGGGACATCGCTAGCATCAGGGTGCACAACCAGACACGGATTATCCTCATGATCTCAATGCTGCCGTTTCCAATACGGACTTTGTTGACTTGTAGGGGGATATGCAGCCACGCCAAGATAAAAGTGGGTAGGCTGCAGTTTCGGCTTCGTGTTACCGTCCGTTCTGGACAAGCCAGATCATCAGGAGATCTGTGGTGTCAATCGAGCCATCTAGGTTGAGATCGGCGCCGGCGTAGGTGGCAGAAACGGGGGAGGAGCGCTGCCATTCGAGCGCGTCAAGGGCGGAGATATGGCCGTCCTGGTCGATGTCGCCGGGGCAGAGGGCCGGCGCGGTGTTGACGGTACAGGGCGCGGATGAGAAGGAAAACGTCGCTGTGCCCGATGCCGTGAGGGTCAAGGCGGCGTCACTGACGAGCGCAAGGTGGTTGCGATGATAGATCACGAGGTAATACGTCGTCGGGTTGAAGCCTTGGAAACTGACCGGACTTGAGCCGTCGAGGTCCACGACCGAACCGTCTTCCAGGAGGAAGCCGGCACGCCGAGTCAGGTCGGGCGCTTTTGGGCTCGCTCTCAATCCGAGCAGCACCCAGTCCACGATTTGCGCAGATGGAATGGAGCCTACTTCCTCGGCTCCGGCATACTGCCACGGCGAGGAGCCGTACGGCTGGGCAAGCGGGAGCAAACCGGCAGTGTTCAGGTCCGTCCGGAGGCTACCACCCGAAGCCGCGCCGGCGAGCTGGATGGTGGTGGTCAAGCGTGCCGTGGGCGCTGAGTTGCTTAAGTTGGCAAAGACGACCGCCTGACCTGCGCCGGCAAAAGGAGCCGACGAGACGAGATCCGCAGCGTTGTCGCCGTTCACGTCGCCAACCGTCACAGCGATGCCGGCATGGCCCGTCGAGGCGGGCGAAAGCGTGGCATGCGGCGAAGTCGCTAGCCCGGCTGAACTGCCCCCGAAAACCAGAACCGCTCCGGCATCGTCTCCAGCAGCGTCATCGAACGGGCGCGTTACAACGATGTCCTGGAATCCATCTCCGTCGTGATCACCAGCACGCCCCACGTGCCAACCGAGACGGTCTCCACTCGCTGCGCCTTGCGCAGACCAGTCAGCATTGCCTGGACGTCCAGCCGGCCCAAGGCCGGACGCTCCGCCCATCCACGCGTAGGCTGCACCTCGGAGCAACGCTCCCGTCGAGTAGGACGGTGCGCCGGCAATCACATCAGCGTAGCCGTCGCGGTTGACATCGCCGGCAGCGTTCACCGCATGGCCGAGCCGAGCGCCGACGAGGTTGCTCTGGGCAGTCCAGTCGGCATTGGCTGACAGCGCGCCATCGCTGCCCCAGAATACCCAGACGGCTCCCTCTTCGATCTCAGGGTTGGAAAACCGCGGCAAGCCGGCGGCGAAGTCCTGGATGCCGTCGCCGTTAACATCGCCGAGGACCGCGAGGCTAGCGCCCAGGTGTGCCTGCGGAAGATCGGCATAGATCGACCAGTTGGCTGTTGCCGGTGTATTCGCGGCCTGCCCGAATGAGGACCATAACCACAACGCACCTTCCTCGGGTTCGCCGTTGGAGTAAGCGAATGCGCCGACTAGCGCATCGGCGCGTTGATCGCCAGTCACGTCCCCGAGGGCAAGGGCTGATCCAAGCCGAGCATAGGCTTGGTCGCTTTCTACGGTCCACGATGCGCTCGTGGCGAGCCCGGAAGGAGTACCAAGAAAAAGGAACGCTGCGCCCTCGGCAGCTTCGCCGTTCGAGTAGCCCGGAGCGCCCACGAGGAGGTCATCGTTGCCGTCGAAGTCCGTGTCGCCGGCTGCGAGGGCCGTGCCGAAGAGCGCGCCCGGCTGATTCGATTGCAGCGTCCAGGTAGGGGAGGCGGCAGGGCCAGTCGGGGAGCCGGCGTAGATGAACACGGCCCCTTCGCTCGTCTGGCCGGCATCGTAGTACGGTGCGCCTACGGCCAAGTCGGCATACCCATCGCCGTTGAAATCGCCCACGGCCAGCGCAGAGCCGGCCCCATCGTTTGCTTGTTGACGCGGAGCGCTCCAGTCTGCATTTTTCAACGCAGGTGCTCCCCCCGATTCCAACGCCTGCCCTCGCACGGACGCGAGGCTTCCCAAGCCAATGAAAGCAAAGGCCCACCAAGCCAGTAGCCGGCTGCAGTTCATGTCGTTTCTGAAGCGTGCGGGGGGATGCGTGCTCCTGGTCCTGCTGCTGGCACCCTGTTCCGTGGCGGACGACCGGCGAGCAGTGCTGGATCTTCCGGCTAATTTCGAGAACGTCGTGGTCATCGACAACCTTGAAGATCCAGATGCCCTCGCCTTTTCTCCCGATGGCCGGCTGTTCATCTGTGAGCGCATCACCGGCCGGCTACTCGTGGCGAAGCGTAATCTCGCGGCCAACACGTGGTCGGTCAACGCGCAGCCGTTTTACACCTTTGACATCCCGAAGTCGGGCGGCGTCCCGGAGCGCGTTCGATCTGCCGGGCTGAGAGGCATTGCGTTCGACCCCAATTTCGCGAGCACCGGCTGGGTCTACGCGTTCTATTTGGATGACACCACCCGGCAAAACCGCGTCGTCCGCATCCAGGCGAGCACCAGCAATCCTGATCTGGCTGACGCCGGCTCGCTGGAGCTGCTGATCGATCTACCCTTTAACTCCTCGCAGGCCAGCGGAAGCCACAACGGGGGGGCGATTCAATTCGGCGGGGATGGCAAGCTCTACATCACCACGGGCGATGGGTGGACGGGATCGTTCGCCGGAGACCCTGTGCAGAGCCTCACGACGTATACCGGAAAGGTCCTCCGGATCAACCCCGACGGCTCGATCCCGACGGACAACCCGTTCTACGCCCAAACCAACGGGGCCTACCGGGCGATCTACGCTCTTGGTCTCCGTAACCCCTACACGATGGCAGTGCATCCCGATACGGGCCTGCTCTACGTCAATGAGGCGCGTGGATCGAAGAAAGACCGGATTTACATCGTCGAAGCCGGCGCAAACTACCAACACGAACTCTCGGGCGGGTCTCCCATCGGAACGCTGCGCACCCCCTGGGCTACCGCCGGCGACGCCGGGGGCGAGCTGATCACCGGCGGCGCGTGGTATCCATCGAGCGGAGGCAGTTTTCCATCGACCTACGCCGGTGCCTATTTCGTTGCGCTCTGGGGCAGCAACAGTTCATCGAGAGGCCAGGTCAGCTACATCCGCTCGAACTCAGACCCGACGGCCGTCAGCTTCGAGACCAACGTGGGCGATACCGACTCCTCAGGGGGGGCGGTAAAACCGGTCTATGCGTCTGTTGGGCCGGACGGCTGTTTGTTTTACCTGCTCACGACCTACGAAACAGACGGTGGCCGTATCCGGCGGGTCTGCTACACCGCGCTGCCGACCGTTGCCGATCCCACGTTTTCGCCGCCGGGAGCTACCTACGCCACAGGCCAATCGGTCACGCTGTCGACGACCACAGCCGGCGCGGTGATCCACTACACCACCGATTTCTCCGAGCCCACGCCAAGCTCGCCCGTTTACGCCACTCCGATCAATGTCACCTCCAGCACCATCGTCAAGGCCCGAGCTTACCTGACGGGATACAATCCGAGTTCGAGCGCCAGCGCGTCCTACATCATCGGCGATACGAGCAACAACCAGCCGCCCGTCGTGAGTGCCGGCACTGACAAAACGGTCTTCGTCAATCAATCTACCGTCCTGGATGGCAGCGCCACGTTCGATCCGGACGGCGACGACGAATTCCTGACAGGCGAGCAATGGCGGCAACTCTCTGGTCCACCAGCGACGATTCTCGATGCGACGGAGGAAATCGCGTACTTCGTGCCGGCCGCCGCAGGCGTGTACGTCTTCGAACTCGAGGTCAGCGATGGGATCGACACGGCTACGGATCAGGTGACCATCACTGCGATAGCGGCCCGGCGCGTGGTGAGTGGGCTGGTGTCGTTGTACACATTTGCCGAGGGCGCCGGCACGAAAGTCTTCGACCGGGGAGGCGTCGGTATCCCTGTCGACCTGACGATCCGAGCCGGTGGTTCCTACGCCTGGCTGAGCGGCGGGGGGCTCTCGCTCACGGGGAGCACGTCCGCTACCGGCTCAGGCATGAAAGCAGCCGGCGAATGCATGGGGCAGAACGAGCTGACGTTGGAGGCCTGGGTTAAGCCGGCCAACACGAGCCAAGGCGGGCCGGCGCGCATCTTGTCGCTCTCGACCAGTCCGTTCGCCCGCAACTTTACCCTCGCGCAAAACGGGTCGGCGTACGACATCCGGGTCCGCACCAACAGCACCAACAACAACGGCGAGCCTTCGATCGCGACAGCCACCAACATCGTGACGACGCAGCTCACGCATGTGGCGTACGTGCGCCGGAGTGATGGCAGCGTCTCGATTTACGTCGATGGAACGGAGCTGACGACGGATTCGCTCTCGGGCACGTTCACCGGCTGGAACGAGTCGTATTCGTTCGTAGTCGGCAACGAAGCCACGGGCGACCGTGAGTGGCTCGGCGATCTCAGGCTAGCCGCAGTGTACTGCCGCGCCCTCTCTGCCGGCGACGTGGGGCAGAATTTTGCCGCTGGGGTCGGTTCGTGATGCGTGGGGTCTGTGGTACGTCTTGCCTTGCGGTTCTGCTGCTCGTTTGGGCTGTGAGCCTACCCATCCATGCCCAGCCGGCACCGATTACGCTGCGCATGGCCGAAGGCCCGGAGCTGCATGCCCACGGCCTGACGATGCGGCAAGGGCTCTCGCAGAACTTCGTGCAGGACCTCATTCAAGACCGCGAGGGGTTCGTATGGATCGCCACGTACGACGCGCTCAACCGTTTTGACGGGGAGCAGGTCGAGATTTTTAGGACGATTCCGTTTGATTCGACGTCTATCAGTTCTGGCCTGATTCAAACCGTCCATGAGGGTCCAACCGGTACGATTTGGGCCGGCACCAGCTTGGGTGATCTAAACGAGTTCGACCCGGACACCCGTACGTTTCGTCGCTTGCGCGTTGCGAGTCCATCAGGTGCCCCCCAAATCCTCTCGATTCACGAGACCGAGAACGGACAGCTCTGGGTTGGGACGGACGTGGGGCTCTGCCGGGTGCCTAAAGATCGGACGGCTGAATCGACGTGCCACACCCCTAGAGCCTCCGCCACGAGCGCTCTGACGGACTCATACGTGTTTGCCGTTGCTGAAGGGAGCGATGGTACGCTCTGGGCGGCCACTAGGAACGGGCTAAACCGGATGTCGCTAGACGAGCCTGGGACGTTCACCCAGTTTCATCTCGACCTCTGGCCCGACTTGCTTCGCATGAACGCCGTCCCGGGCGAAGGATTTCCGCACCGCACCAGTTTGTTGAGTTGGCGAGAGCAATGGCTGGTCGGGACGTACCGAGGACTCCTGCTGTTCGACCCGACGACGGGCCAGCATCAGGAGTACGTATTTCCGAACCCTGATGCTTCGGTGCGGTACCTCGCGCACGGTCCAGTAGACGAAGATCGTCTGTGGGCCGCCGTCGACGGTGTCGGGCTGACGCGGATCGACTTGGAGGCACGGCGTGCGGAGACCTTTGCAGCGCATCCCTCCAATCCGATGCCGCTGTTTTCCGGCCATCGAACGGTCGTATACAGCGATGCGTCCGGGATCGTATGGACGGCGACGGAAGAGCACGGCCTCAATTGGTTCGATCCACGGACACTCGGTGTGGAAACCATTCGAGACGGTCAAGACGCTTCGAATCCGCTGCGCAACGCCGTGGTCTGGGCCTTGGAGGTTACGTCGGATGGAGCCTTGTGGACGGGGACCGCCGGCGAGTGGATTCACCGGATCGGGCCTGGTGGCGACGTCCAACTCTGGCAGGGTACGGAGGAGACGGCCGGCCGTTCGCCACGCCCGAGCGGGGAAGCGAATGCATTTCAGGAAGATGGGACATCGCTTTGGGTAGGAACGACCTTCGGCTTAGACCGCCTGGATCTAGAGACCAACCTGTTCGATCGGGTACGGTTCGCCGCGCTCGATAGCATCGGATTGCGGCCCAATGTGCTCGACTTGGCTCTAGACGAGTCTGGGCAGCTCTGGGTCGCAGCCGGCGAGGGGTTATTTCGCCTTTCACCCGGTAGTCTAGAGGCTGAGCTCATTTCGACAGGCGAACGCTCGGAGGTACTGTCTGCAGCCTACGCCTTGTTGGTGCGAGCCGAACGGGTATGGGTCGGCTTGTCCGAACGAATCGTCCAACTCGACGCTGCTTCGGGCGAGGTGCTGCGCACGTTTCGGCACGAGCCGCACGATCCATCGACGCTGACTTCGGGGGCCCTGAGTTGGCTACACATCCGCGACCGAGAGCCTGACGTGCTGTGGGCGGCCGGTTTGGGAGGGGGCCTCGACCGCATCGACTTGACGACCCGACACATCCGGCACTACAACACGCAAACCGCCGGCTTTCCGGACAACACGATCTATGCGATCCAGGAGGATGTCGCTGGCGTTCTGTATCTGAGCACCAACCGAGGCATTGTTCGATTTGACCCGGACGAAGAGGAGGTAGGCTCAGCGATCCAAGTGCTGGGTCTTGAGAACGGCTTGCAAGGCCTCGAATTCAACCAGCACGCGAGTGCGCACGGAGCGGCCGGCCGCATGTACTTCGGCGGCGTCGGTGGGGTGAGCATTCTGCCGGCGGAGGGGCTCGCTGGGCATCCCGTCCCTCCGAACGTCGTCCTGACGGGTTTGCGTGCCGGCGGGGCAGACGGCCGGCAGTGGACGGCCTCCCAACTCGCACGAGAGCCGTCGGTGTCGCTACGCTACAAAGAGCGCGACCTAACGATCGGTTTGATTGGGCTGCACTACAAGAATCCGAGCGCGAACCGACTACGATACCGGTTGACAGGATACGAAGAGGCCTGGACTTCCAACGTTGGCGCACAGTCCGTTTCGTACACGAACCTGCCACCTGGGGACTACACGTTTGAGGTCTATGCCGCGAACGCGGACGGCATCTGGACGCCGGCTCCCGCTCAGTTTGGGGTCACGGTACGGCCGCCTTGGTGGCGCACGCCGTGGGCCTACGTGCTGTACGCGCTCACGCTCATCGGTGTCATCGTAGCCACCGATCGGATCCAACGCAGCCGGCTGATCCGCCAGGAGCGAGCGAAGAACGAGAAAGAGACGGCACGGCTCCGTACGGAGGCCGCAGAGGCGTACGCCAATTTTCTCCAAGCCGAAAACGAACGCCAAACCCAGGAGCTAGAATCCGCGCGCGACCTGCAGCTGTCCATGCTGCCGGAGACCTTGCCGCACATCCCCGGGGTATCTCTTGCGGTGTACATGCAAACGGCGACGGAGGTTGGAGGGGATTACTACGACTTCTTCGAGCGCTCAGACAACGAGTTGATCATTGCCGTCGGAGATGCAACCGGGCACGGTGCCCGCGCCGGCACCATGGTCACCGCCATGAAAGCGCTCTTCTCGGACCATGCGCCCGAAACCGACTTGCCGGCGCTGCTCTCCCGGGCATCTGACGCGCTCCGGCGAATGCGTCTTCCCCAGCTGTACATGGCCTTTGCGTTGGGCCGGCTCCGCGGACGCCGTCTGGAACTGGTGGGTGCCGGCTTGCCGCCAGCGTTGATCTACCGCGCATCGTCTGGGGAGATCGAACGCATTCCGCTCAAGGGCTTGCCCCTAGGCGCTCCGCTCCGATTCAGCTACCGCGTCCAAACCGTGATGCTTGACCCTGGCGATACCATCGTGTTCATGTCAGACGGGTTGCCCGAGCTCAAACGGAGGGATGGTGAGATGATCGGATATGAGGAAACCGTTGCCTTGTTTGCAACGCTCGCGAGCCGTTCAAACGCGACCCCACAGGAAATCGTGTCCGGCTTCACGCAGTACGCTGAAGAGTGGTTATCCGGCGAACCCTACAACGATGATGTGACGCTCGTTGTCCTCAAAGTCGACGCTGACAACGCCTGAGGTGCTACGCGCTAGGACATGCGCTCGCGAAGTTGGGTCAGCGACTCCAGCGAAACAGCCGGCCCGATGTCTTGGCTGGAGATCGTCTTCAGAGTAGAAGAGAGCCGGCGTTTGACTTGCGGTGTGTAGAGCAGCAGCGACACGCCACGTAGCAGCGGCGCGAGGTCGCTGCTCTTGAGATCGTAGGGCAGGTTCAGCATCTGGCCGGCAAACCCGGTCGCCTGCCGCAGTTCCGTCATAATCGGCTCTACGGCATCCGGATACCGCGTGGCAATGGCAATGGTCTCCGATGGGAGCAGCCGAGACACGGCATCCAGTACGCCCTCATGGATCCGGACCTGCACACCGATCACGTCGGCGTCTGAGATGACGGAAAGCACGTTCCGCGCAAACCGATACGGCGTGATTGCCTGGTCGGTATCTGGATGGCCGTGGATCTGCCCGAAGGGAACGCCCTCCACAGGTCGGCGAAGGTGCTCCTCGATCTGCTTCGCGCACGTCTCCGCCATCTCCCGGTAGGGGGCCACAAACACGACTTTCTGCCGTTGCCCTGGGCCTTCCAAAAAAGCGAGCTGTTCTTGAACGAGCCCCTCGATCTCTTGCTCTTTGAGTCCCAGCCCAATCAGCCGCTGCAGAAACTCCTGCACGAGGCCGGCTCCTTTCTCGAGCCGGTCGGCCTTGCCCGTTTTGGGTGGCTCGTTGACGTGATACCCACTGCCGACCTTGCTGGTGAGCAACCCTTCTTTTTCGAGTTGCTGGTACGCCTTTCGGACGGTGTGAAACGACAAGCCGAGTTGCCGGCCGAGGGCCCGTGTGCTCGGCAGCCGGTCGCCAACCGAGTACGCGCCGGCAGCGAGCTGGTACCGGAGCTGGTCGAGCAACTGCTCGTAGACCGGCTGGGAGGCCTCTCGGTCGATGGACAGCAAGGAACGAAGGGTAACGTGCGGCGGTGAGGAGCGTGCGCCCGAGGAGGACTAGGGTAAACCCGCACCCGTCAGGGAGCGGTCAGGCTGGCCAGAAACGGAGCGCCGGCTACGCGCCGCGCTGCGAGGCCGAACGATTGGCTGCTTCAGTCTTGATGCGCGCAAACTGCTCGATGGACTTCCTGATCTGCTCCACGATCCAGCGGCGTTTCTGGGCTTCATTCTCAAGCTCGACCGCGCTGGCCTCGACCTGATTGCAAATCGCCCGGACAGAGGCGATGTCCGTGCGCTGCAGTTTCCCGCGGGCCATGAGTTGGGCAAACCGCGTGTATTTCTCGACCAGCAGATCCATGATGTTGCCGGGGATGGGCTCCTTGAAATCGTCGGGAGCGTCCGAGCCACCGGCTTTGGATGCAACGGGCGTAGCGATAGGCCGATGAGGGCGCTCGGAGGGGGAGAACTGTTCCATGGAGGGCAAACAATTGGGCAGCAGTGCTGCGAAGGGATGCTAGGCGTAGGACGGGGGAAGATATAGGAGAGAACGGTAGGGGACCGTGGATTTCAGACAGGAAGCGTGTTCAACTCATTTTGCTCCACATGTTGCCAACGCGCTCGAAGCCGGCTCTGGTGAAGTATCCAGATTTGATTTGCTCGTCGAGGACGAACACCCGGGTCCCTTTGACCCGCTCGAACGCCTCGTCCATGAGCCGGCGGCCGATCCCAAGCCGCTGCACGTCCGGCTCGACGGCAATGTCGCAGATGTAGCTGAACAGCACACCGTCGGTCATCATGCGGACGAGGCCAACCAACTGCCCATCGTGCCAAGCACTGAGGGTGAGCGAACTCGCCTCGAAGGCTTCCCAGAGCCGGCTGCTCGATCCCGTCTTGCGAAACAAAGGGGCCCTGCGGAACAGCGTAGCGACGCGTATCGCACTCAAGGAGTCCAACCCCTCACGGATCGTCACCTCGCCGAGTTCTTGCGGCCTGGTTTGCTGCCGAATGGAATCTGACCCCCGGGAGCGGTTCTCTGCAGACATGATATTTAGTGGTCAGTGTTTAGTGTTTAGTAGTCAGTATTTGGTGTTTAGAACGCGGCGCAAGTGAGGAGCAAGACGGGATGCTGCCGAGACTTCGTTCAGCGTGGGGACATTCCAGGTTTATCATGCTGGTATCCAAAACCTAAACACCACAACCTAAACACTAGCCTGCCCAAACGTCTGGTCTACGTCGGCTTGGATGGCCTGAAGATTATTGCTGATCGTACCCCGGTCTGCCATGGCTTCGGCTAGGCGAGCGCCCTCGCTGACGACGAACGTGCGGAAGGGTTCGACGATGTCTTGAACCTTCGCGAGTGCACCGTCGAGTTCACGCGCGAATTGGTCTTCCAGGGCCTTGCGAATATCGCGGCGCAGGCCTTCGACTTGCTCTTTGAACTGGTCGATGGCCTTTCGGCGTTGCCGAGGCAGCAGAAACAGGCCAAACACGGCCAGTGCGCCGGCGCTCACCAGCCCGACGCCGCCAACCGTGTC
>JBCDHV010000032.1:0-15621 GCA_038749615.1 Bacteroidota bacterium | reverse complement strand
GCCCGTCGTGATAACACTGTCGCCGGGGGCGATGCCGCCTGTAATTTGCACCGCTTGTTCGGTGCGGATGCCGGTCTGGACGTTACGTGGCGTGGCCACGCCGTTTTCGATGATCCAGACCCGCCGGCCACCGAGTTCGGAAATGACGGAGATGGCCGGTACCGGCAGCGCCTCGTCCACTTCTCCAACGATCACGTCCACATCGGCGAACGCACCTGGCAGCAGTTGACCGCTCGCGTTGGCGACGCGGGCGCGGATGAGCAGCGTCCGCGTGTCCAACTCGACGCGGGGCTCGACGGCATACACCGTGCCCTCGTATCGCCCGTCAGAGCCGGCGACAGTGAAGCGAACGTTCGTGCCGGCTTCGATTTGGCCGGCGTAGCGCTCCGGTACAGAGAACTCCAGCTTCATCGAGCGCAGGGCTTGAAGGGAAGCGATCCGAGTCTGCGGCGAGACGAACGCGCCTTCACTCACGTACCGAAGCCCGATGACGCCACCGAACGGGGCCCGGACTTCCGTCTTCTCGATCTGTGCGCCCACGAGGTCGAGTTCACTGCGGAGAACGTTCAGTTCGCCGAGGGCACCATCGTATTCGTCCTGGCTGACACCGCCGATTTCGAGCAGTTTGCGCTGCCGGTTCTCGCGGGTCTCAGCAAGCGTGATGCGCGTCCGCAGGCGTTCCTGCTGCGCCTGCAACTCGGCGTCGTTGATCTTGAGCAGGAGCTGCCCTTTCGAGACCCGGCTGCCTTCCCGGAAATAAATGTTCGTGACCCGGCCAGAGGTCTCAGCGGCGAGATCGACCGACTCATCTGGCAGGAGGCTCCCGGTAGAGCGAATCCGCTCGGTCATCGGGGCCGGCTCGGCCACATAGGCTGTCACATTGAGCGGCCGGGCATTTCCGGCACCTCGGGCGGGGCCGGCTTCGGCCTCACCGCCGAAATCCAGTTTCGGCCAGATAATCAGCCCGGCCACAACGAGCCCAATGGCTCCATAGAGGAGCCGCTTGTGAAGTGGACGCATGAACGCGTGGGAATGGAGAGATGACCAAGTAGAGAAGTGGGGAGCGTACAGTTTACACGTTCAGAACGGATTCGTTTCTCGGTTGGTTGGTGGGTTCTGAGACCGTAAGGTGCAACCAGCCTATTGGCCGAACTGCTGTGCTGAATGGAGAACCGTCAGGATGAAGACATCATGACCGTCTGTGTCGACGTGATACATGATGCGGTACTGGCGATATAGAATTTCCCGAAGCTGTTCGTCCTCAGCTTCAGGAATTACGCGCCCTGACAGGGGAAAAGTCTCAAGCCTCCGTGTAGCACCCAAGATTCTTTCTTCGAACCGTTCAGCGTAGCCTGGTGCAACCTCCGCAAGGTAATCCGAGATAGCCTTAAGGTCAGCACGAGCGCGTACCGACCATCGTACTGAAGCCATGCGAGAGACTCAGGACTTTGAACGCGTGTGGCGTCGATCGCGGAAATAGGTCTCCACTTCGCTCTGGGACATGGTGCGCCCGGCGCGTGCGTCCTCCAACCCTTGTTCAATCTTGTGGAGAACAAACAGGCGCTCGAAGGCATCGTCAAGCGTCGCGTCTTCTGGTAAATCAGAGACCGCATGGAGTATGTCTGCTTTAGACACGGGATTTGTCATGAGATAGCCCTGGTGTTTGAGGAATCCACGCACTCGAGTCTTACATCATTCAGACGTGCTGGGTCCTTATCAGCTCGAGGCTTCAAGATAAGACGGTTAATCAAGCGCAGGGCCGGCGGACATCCATGATGTTAACGAGTTGCCAGCGCTCGCCGGTATGGAAGAATTGCATGGCGTTGGCGCCGCAGTGGCTCTGGCGTTCGCCGACGTAGAAGGCGTAGTCCATCCAGGCTGAGGCCAGCGGGCCGTCGACTTGAATGATCACGTTCTCGATTTGCTCGTCCCACACTTCATCCCGCGGCGAGCCGATGGCCGCGATGAATTGCTCGATGTCAGCAAGCTGCATGAAGGTCTGGCCATCTCGTGTGCCGGTGGTCTGCAGCCGGGCCTCCGGATGGAAGACCTGCCGGACCATCAGGCTGTCGCCGGCGCGCATGCCATCGAAGAGCTGATCGATGGAGGCCCGGACCTCGGTGGCCGGGTCAGCGGTGTCTTGTGCGAAAACCGGAAGAGCGAGGAGAACGAGAAGAACGAAGCGCATGACTAGATCGGGGATTTGTTAGATCGGCAATTTGTTAAATCGGGGACTTACCGGCTCCACACGTTGTTGCTGCGGTCGATGTCCGGGTACTGGCCGGCGGCGTCGATCTCGACAGACATGACTGCCGGGCCGGCTTCGACGCGAAGGGTGGCCGTGCGAGCGCCGGACAACCAGGCATCCTCGGGGATGCGCTCGGTGATCGTCGCGCCGTTGTCGAGCGTGACGGTGAGGTCGACAGGCATCACGACGCTGCCGAGGTTCTCGACCACGATCTCAGCCGCGCCGTTTTCGTAGCGGACGCCGGCAACCTTCTGGTCGAGTTGCCCGGTGCCGTAGTACCAGCTGGTCCAGAACCAGTCGAGGTCACGGCCGGAGACGGATTCGAACGTGTTGAACATGTCCCAGGGATACGGGTGTTTGTAGGCCCACTCGCGTAGGAACGTCTGCCAAGCTGTAATGAATGTTTCTTCACCGAGTACGCCGCGTAGAGCAACGAGTACGGTAGCCGGCTTCATGTAAGAGGCGATGCCAAAAGCCGTCCCCGTGTTGTGAAAGTTCGAGCGCCGCATCATTTCGCCTTCCAGACCGAGCTGGGCAACCCGGAGGTAGATGTTCTTGTCGACAGCGTTCCAGTCTTCGCCAGGCAGGTAATCGAACTTGGCCTGGTTCTCATGAAAGGTCGTCGCCCCCTCGTCCATCCAGCTGTAGCGGCGCTCGTCCGTTCCCACAATCATCGGCACCCACATGTGGGCGAGTTCGTGGTTGGTGACAGCGTAGAGGTCAGAGTCCGAGCGGCTGGTGTAGTCGCCGATGATGGTCATCATGGGAAACTCCATGCCCCCGCCGATGATGTCGCGCGCCTCGATGATGGTCATATGCGGCCACGGATACGGCATGGCCGTGTACTCGCTCAAAAACGTGATTGAGTGCTGGCCGTACTCCGCCACCTTTGTCCAGCGCGAGGCGAACGGCCGGTAGAGGGCATTGATGAGCGTGTGGTCGGTCTCGCCATCACCGTCTAGGTCTCCGCCGACGGACGCACGGCCGGCATCCCACAAGGAGGCCCTCGTGGCGCTAAACGCGGCATCGCGCACGTCTTTGGCTCGGAACCGCCACGTGAGCGTTTCGCCGGCCGTGGTGATGTTTCCGAAGTCGGCTTCCGTGACGACGGTTACCGGCGTGTCGCTTCCGAGGGCTTCTTGGTAGCGGGCGAAGACCTCGGGGGCGAGGAGGTCTTCTGCATTCAGCAGGTCGCCTGTGGAAAGGACGAGCCACTGAGCCGGCGCGGTGATCTCGATGTCATAGTCTGCGAATCCCTGGTAGAGCTCGGCCCGGCCGAGGAACTGATCGTTCTGCCAGCCCACCACGTCGTCGTAGACGCCCATGCGGGGATACCAGTAGGCGAGGAAGAACAGGTTGTCCTCGCTATATCCCATCCGGCCCGAGGCGCCGGCTTGCGGGATCGCATATCCGAAGTCGACGGCAAAATCCGCCGTTCCACCAGGCGGAATCGGAGCCGGCGGGACGATCACGAGGTTGGTTCCGTTCACCTCGTAGTATGCGCCTGTGCGCTGGCCTTCTTCGAGGGTCTCGCCACCGGCCATCACGCCGTTCACCGTGACGCCGCCCGTGACTTCTGCCGGCTCGTTACGCACGGCCCCTTCGGCATGCAGGTTCAGCGTCAGTTCGAGGTAGACGAAGCGCAGCGTGTCAGGTGAGTTGTTCGTGTAATCGATTTCGCTCCGCCCCGTGAGCCGGCGCTCCTCCGGGAAGAGTTCGGCCGAGAGCCGGTACGAGGCCTCTTGCTGCCAGTAGGTGGCACCGGGCAGACCATTGGCGCTCCGCGTGCCGGCCGCCAGGGCTCGTTGAAACGGCAGATCGGGCACGACGCTGCCGGTAACGGTTCGAGGCTGATCCGCGCGTGGCGAGAGGTTTAGGTCAGCGGGCTGCTCAGACGCGGCTGGGGCTGGATCGGCCGGCGGTGCAACGACGGGTTGCGGGCTGGAGCAGCCGGCTGCAAGCAGCAGAAGTGTGGCAAGTGTAGCGATGTGGCAGTGTGGCATCTATAACGGGTTGCGATCAAAGCCGTTTGCTGTGCCGGCAGGTTATGTGGGCAAGGGCTACGCGCCCATGTGGACGGCAAAGGCTACACTGTGATGAATACACTGTGTTGAAACGGGTAGACCTCTATTTGTTGTGAGGTGCCGTTTCGGTGTGGCAGATTGTGGAAGCGCTCGAATAGGCCTCAGGTCCAACTGTGTGCGGGGATGTTCAGGCTTTCCGTAATGAAGGGTGCCAAAAAATTAGCCACAGATGCTAAAAATTTAGCGCTAACTGTACCTTTTCCGCATCGCTGCCCGTAGAGGTGGGCAGTTGGAAATGCCCGTGCGGTTGTGCTTTTGGCCCCCGTTCACACCACGCTCTCACCACCCATGGACCCCATCCGTACTCTCGTTGTCGACGATGAAGCCTTGGCCCGCCAGCGGCTCGTCGGCCTCATCGAAACCCATGCTGATCTTGAACTTGCCGGCTCGTGTGCCGGCGGGGCCGAGGCGGTCCGTTTCATCCGTGCCCACCGGCCGGAGCTCGTCTTCCTAGACGTGCAGATGAAGGAAGTGAGCGGTCTCGATGTGCTCGATGAGCTGAAAGATGAGCTGCCGCCGGCCGTCGTGTTCGTCACGGCTTATGATCAGTACGCAGTGCACGCTTTTGATGCAAATGCCATCGATTATCTGCTCAAGCCGTTCACCGAAGAACGCTTCAGCCGCGCCGTCGACCGTGCCCGGCAGCGCGTCCGCGAGAACGTGCTAACGGCCAATGCAGACCGCCTGCTGACAATGCTCCAGCAGATGAAAGAGGAACCGCCGGCTCCTGAGCGCCTCGTGCTGAAGCTGAACGGCCGGCTGATGTTCGTGCCGCCGGCAGACATCGACTGGATTGAGGCCGAGGGCGTGTACGTGCGTCTGCACCTCGGCCCCAAATCGTACCTGCTCCGCGAGAGCCTGACCAACATGGAGCAGCGCCTTGAGCCGCATGGCTTCCTCCGGGTGCACCGCTCGACGATGATCAACTCGGACCGGCTGAAGGAGGTCGTGCCGCATTTCAACGGCGGAGCGATGGCCGTCCTCAACGACGGGACCCGCCTAAAAATCAGCCGTGGCTACCGAAGCCGGATCGCCAAGCTGATGTAGAACCGCGCCTCTGCATCACTCCGAGATCGCCAGAATCTCGACGGTGTTGACGATCTCGGTGTGGAACGGAAGCCGGACGCTGACCGTGAGGCCGCCCGTCGCCGAGGGCTCGAACCGAAGGCGGTATTCGGGGCCGTAGAGCTGGTGGAGTCGTTCGCGGGTGGTGCGCAGACCGATGCCTTCTGTTGGAGGGGCACCATCTCCAGAGGGTAGCCCCGCGCCGTTGTCAGTGACGCTGAGGATCAGGTCGTCGCCTTCGGTGTGGGCGCTGACGAGCAGCCGGCTCGTGTGGCCCTCGGGCGCTGAACCATGCTTGATGGCGTTCTCGACGAGGGGTTGCAGCACCAGATTCGGCACGCGCGCATTGCCGACGCCGTCCTCGACGTTGAAGTCGACTTCCAGCGAATCGCCGAAGCGAATCCGTTGGACGGCCAGATAGCGCTGGACGAAGGCGAGCTCTTGATCGAGCGAGACCTCTTGCTGGTCGACGTTGTCGAGCGAGAGCCGGAGCAGTTCGCTGAGCAGCACGAGCATGCGCTGGGACGCCTTTACGTCCTGATCCATGAGGGCCGAGACGGCGTGGAGCGTGTTGAACAGAAAATGCGGATGGAGCTGCATTTTCAGTGCCTTCACTTGCGCGCGTGCCAGCTGCGTTTTGAGCTGCGACGCCCGGATTTCACGCCGGCGATACTGGCGGTAGTAGGCAAACCCCTGCGCCACGCCCACCACGGCACCGTACAGCAGCAAGTCGAACGGCAGCGTGCTGACAAGGACTTCGAGGAGGAACGTCGCGTAGCTGACGTCTGCGTTGGCCTCTGGGATGATGAGACGAGCCAGGCCGGTGTAGAGCAACGTTGCCAGGGTGACGACGATCAGTGCGCCGGCCACGTGGATCCCGAGATGCCCCCACTTCAACGGGCGCTCGACGGGAAACCGCCGGGCCAGCATCCAGATCACCGGCGTTTGCCACACCCACATCCACCACCCGACGAGCGTCATCGTCATCCAGCCAGTATCGACGGGCCGGTCGTTCATCCACATCAAAACGGAGTAGCGGCCGACGTAGAACACCCCGACAATCGTCCAGAACGCAAACAGTAGCCCCCAGCGGATCAACGGGCGGTGGAGCCAGAATGGCCGTTCGTCGGCCTCCTGGGTCACGACATCACCAGACAGAGAACCGCTAGAGACAGAGGCGCGAGACATGGAATCCTGAAGCATGGCAAGAGGGCGCGTGAAGGGAGAAGGCGCGGCAATCCGAGCGCGTCCGTTCCAACAGTTCGGCCGTTTACGATCTGCTCGTACGAGGTGAAGCACGAGCATTCAAGACTGCCAAAGTACGTGTTTGCGGATCAAGGAGTCGTCAAAATCCAAGTGCCTAAAACGTATCGCGCAACACGCTGCCGGCCTCGGAGTACATCGGTTACCTACCCCGCCACACCATGCGTTTCCTCTATTTCCTGGCCGCCAGTCTGCCGGCCTTGCTCGCTGTTTCGCCGGCATTGTCGCAGTCCGCTGCCCTCGGTCCAGTCGCGATCAACGAGGTTCTTTCCTCGAACATCACCACGCTCGACGATCCCGACTTCAGGGCGTCAGGCGATTGGGTCGAGCTCTACAACGGCTCCTCAGAACCGGTCGATCTCACGGGCTACACGCTCACCGACGATCTCGAACAGCCAAGCCGGTGGACGTTCCCGGCCGGCTCCTCGCTGGCTCCTGAATCGTTTCTGCTCGTTTGGGCTGATGGCCGCGACACGGCCCCGCCGGAAGCCCGAGCGCTCCACACCTCATTTCGGCTCTCCAGCGGCGAGGACGTCGCGCTCTTCGCGCCGGATGGGAGCTTGGCCGATAGCCTCCGCCTCCCAGAATCAGTTGCCGATGTTTCGCTAGGCCGGCAGCCCGACGGCACGGGGGCCTTCGCGTTCTTCTCCGTCCCGACGCCCGGTGCACCCAATGCCGGAGACGCCGTTTCTGGTATTCTCTCAGCGCCTGTCGTCTCGCCCATCAGCGGCCTGTACGATAGCTCTGTGTCTCTTGAAACCGGGTTCGTGGAAGCCGGCGCGGCGGTCCGCTACACGCTCGACGGGACGGAGCCGACGCCTGAATCGCCCGAGTTGCCGGCTTCGCTTGTGTTGGACGAAACGGCTGTGGTCCGGTTGGCTGCCTTCGCGCCGGGACAACTGCAGAGCGAGGTCGTGACGCGCACGTTTCTGATCGGCGAGACGAGTACGCTGCCAGTGGTCTCGCTGGTCACAGACCCAGACGGGCTTTTCAGCAACGATCAGGGCATCTACGTCCGAGGTACCAATGGCCGGCGCGGCTACTGCGCTAGCGGCCCGCGCAACTGGAATCAGGACTGGGAGCGCCCGGTCCACCTGAGCTTCTTCGAGCCGGACGGAGCCGGCGGGTTCTCGCTCGCGCTCGATCAGGGAGCCGGTGTCAAGATCTTCGGAGGATGCAGCCGGCTCTACCCGCAGAAATCGCTCGTTCTGCACGCGCGGTCCCGGTACGGCGCGGAAGCCTTTGCGCATCAGGTCTTCCCCGACCTCGAACTCGACCAGTTCGACGACCTCGTGCTGCGCAGCTCGGCTCAGGACTGGTGGCGGTCGATGTTTCGCGATGGAATGATTCAGACGCTCACGAGAGGGATGGGACTGGACGGCCAGGCGTACCGGCCGGCTCTCCTGTTTCTGAACGGCGAGTACTGGGGCATCCACAACCTCCGCGAGAAGCTGAACGAGGACTACGTCGCCGGCCGCTATGGCCTCGACGACGACGAGGTGACCGTGCTGGACTCGGACAACGGCACCTTCCGGGGCAAGTCTGACCACTACGATGGTTTGCTCGCGATTCTCGATGCCGGCAATCTGAACGATCCAGGCGTATTTGCCGAGATCGAGGCTCGGATGGACGTGGATCAGTACCTCAACTACCAGATCGTTCAGATCTACAGCGCAAATGCCGACTGGCCGGGCAACAATCAGAAGCTCTGGCGCGAGCGCTCGGACACGGGCCGGTGGCGCTGGATGCTGTTTGATTTGGATTTTGGGTTCGGCGGAAACGGCCAGGGGCAATCGTCGAGCAACACGCTGGCGCTCGCCACGGCTCCGAATGGGCCAGAGTGGCCCAATCCCCCGTGGTCGACGTACCTCTTCCGCCGGCTGTTGGAAAACGATGGCTTCCGGCACACCTTCATCCAACGCCTCGCGGCCCACACCCACACGACGTTCGACCGGAATCGGACGCACAGCGTGATCGACAGTCTTAGAGCTAACATCGCCGCCGAGATCCCGAGGCACAAGCAACGCTGGCGGCAGTCGACCTCGTTCTCTCCGACGTGGGATGCGGCCATCGACATCATGCGGAAATTTGCCATCGACCGCCCCAAGCAGATCCGCTCGCACGTGGCGTCGTACTTCGATGAAGTCGCCGGCTCAGCCCGGTTGACCATCGACGCCGGCCCGGGTGGGCAGATTTACGCAGAGACCGTCCGGCTCACGCCGCATTCGGCCGGCTCCACTGGCTCTACTGGCTCCACGGTGGCCCCTGTGTTTTACCGGGGCGTTCCAGTCCGGCTCGTGGCCGTGCCAGACCCCGGGTACCAGTTCGCCGGCTGGTCTGGCGTGGCTCAGTCGGTCTCTGATACCCTCTCGCTCGTCCTGACAGAATCCACCGATCTGACGGCCTCGTTTGCCGTCTTCACAGACACCGAGGCCCCGCCTGCCCCGGCGGACTTCAGTTTGTCCGTCTACCCCAACCCCGCCGCCGGCTCCGCCACCATCGAAACGACGCTCACCGAAGCCACACCGGTAACTCTAAGACTCTTCGATGTCCTCGGCCGCGAGATCCGCCGCCTCGCCGATGACACCCTCCCTGCCGGCCCGCACCGCCTCCGGATCGACCTGGCAGAACTCCCGAGCGGCCTCTACTTGATCGTCGCTGAATCCGCCGGCCACCAACACACCCAATCCCTAATCGTCCTCCCGTAGAACACCCACTTGCTACTTGCCACTCATCCACACGCCACGTGAGCGAAGCGAAAAAAAGCTCCGCCTTGGGGGAAAGACGGAGCTTTGGTGACGGCGCTGGCTCAGGGGGGGGACGGCCAGCCGCCGTGCGGGGGTTTCAGAATGGGGTGAAGCGGGTGAGGCCAGCCGGCTGAGGGCAGAGGAACCAGCCAGCCTCAACGCTTCGTGTTGGAAAGGGGGCAGAGCAGGTAGGAGGGAGAGAAGTCGTCAGGCAGAAGGGCCGTGTTGGAAGCCACCGTTCCACCTCTCAACGTCTTCCCGTCCCAACCTTGATTAGCGGACCAACACAACTTTGCGGGTTTCAGAGAACGATTCGCCCGTGACCGCGATCAGGTAGACGCCATCGGCGGCCTGGGTCGGGGCGATGAACGTGACATCGATGGTCTGGCCCGCGCGGATGGCGCCGTCGAACAGCGTGCTGACGAGGCGGCCACTGACATCGTAGGCGCGGACGTGGACGTTCTCGTCCGTGTTGACGCTGACGTGCAGGCTCGCGGAGCTGGAGAACGGGTTCGGATAGACCTCCGTGACGGAGAAGGCTCCGGGGATAGCGATGCGAACCTCCAAGACATCAGAGAGCGTCTCGGTACCGTCGAAGTCGATTTGGCGGATGCGGAAGCTGTAGACGCCAGGGGCCAGTTCGCCCGTCGTGAAGCGGTAGGCTTGTTCGACGTCTGTCGTTCCTGCTCCTTCGATGAAGCTCAACTCGATCCAGCTGCTCTCCACGCCGTCATCGAGACGCTCGACAGAGAAGCCGGCGTTGTTCGATTCGGTCGCCGTGGTCCAGGCGAGCTCGGCGGTCAGGCCGGCGGCGCTGGCGGTGAAGGCCGTCAACTCGACGGGCAGGGTGCCGGCGAAGAGGTAGCGCGGCTGGCCGTTCGCCATGCAGGCATCGGCGGGGTTGCCATCGCCATTCGGGTCGGCGCACTCGTCGGCCGTGGGCGTAAAGTCGCCGTCGTCATCGCTGTCGAGGTAGTTGGGGGTGCCGTCGCGGTCGGTGTCGTCGTTGAAGGCGTAGCCGTCACCGTTCAGGTCTTCGAAGATGCTCAGGATGCCGTCGTTGTCCTGGTCGGCGTTGAGGCCCGGGTTGACGATGCCGGTGACAACGGCGCTGACGATCTGGCTGCCGCCGCTCAGGCTGCTCTTGTGCGAGATCGTGACCGTGTACGTGCCGGCCGCCGGCGCATTGACGACGATCTGCTCGGCGTTGTCGCGGACGTTGTCGCCAGGAACGGCAGGCGCGGACGGGTTGGCCGGGTCGAGCGTCCACGGCAGGAACGTGCCACCAGGGCCGGCGATGCGGACATCCAGGTCGTTGACGAGCCGGATCGTCGTGTCGTCCAGGGCGGGCATGCCGGCGGGAGCGGCTGGGTCCGTCCAGGCGATCGTGAGGCGCAGCGGCAGGGTGCCGTTGGACTCGACCGTGAAGCTCTGCGTCGAGCCGTTGGTCAGCGTCAGCTCGCGAATGTTTTCGCCGTTAGAAATGCTGTTCTCGCTCATCACGTAAGCCGCGCCTTCTACGTTGAGGAGGCCGTAGCCATGCTGGTAGTCCGGGCCGGTGGTGCCGGCTTCGCGGGCGCTGTGGTACAGCAGGGCACGGACCGTCGAGGCGCGCAGCGGAGCGGCACCGAGCGTTTCGTTGTGCTCGTGCAGCAGCGCAATGGCACCGGCTGCGACGGGCGAGGCATAGCTCGTGCCACCGTTGTTCGTCGAGCTATAGCCGTCGTTCGCGCTGGAATTCGGGTACGTGACGCCGGCACCAGGCGCTACGAGGTCGGGCTTGATGCGGCCGTCGTCCGTCGGGCCCCAGCCGCTGTAGCTCATCACATCGACGTCTTGCGCGCCGCCGTAGGTGCTGGTCAGCGCGCGGACGCTACCGATGGTCAGTACGTTCTTCGAGACGCTGCCGTCGCCGATGATCGAGTCATATCCCGAGGCACCGCCATCGAGGTCGCGGGCGTCAGTCGACAGCACGTAGCCTTCGCTCCAGCTGTAGGTGTAATGCTGCGTGCCGGCTGGCTTGCCACGGCCCCGGTCGTTGCCGGCGGCCTTGACGGGCAGGTAGTACGGATTGTTGGCGGCGAGGTCGTCCCACATGTTGGCCAGGAAGCCATAGTGGCCAAAGCGGTAGTCTTCCGTGTCGCTGACGCCCGTGTCGCCGTTCCAGATCGGAGCCGTGACGCCGTCTTGCGTGAGCGAACCGCCCCAGCCGAGTACGGCACCGTAAGAGTGATTCGACACGTTCATGCCGGCTTGCGCAGCCGTTTCCATTTCGAAGAGGTCGTTCGTCCAGTCGTAGGCCCACACGGTCGCGCGGTAAGCTGGGCCGCGGGCAGCCGAGTTGACGCCCGCACCAGCGGCAAGGCCGGCAACGTTCGTGGCGTGCTGGAAGTCGCGGAAGGTGGCGTTGTCTTTCAGGACGATGCGCGAGGGGCCGGCAAACGTAAATTCGTCATGCGTGGTCAGGGGCGTACCACCGTCCCAGACACCAACGACTTGGCCGCTCCCCGTCAGAGCAAAGCCCTGCTGAGCGGCAGGCCACAGGCGGTCGGCCAGAATCGAGGTCGAGGCCGCGGTGCTTTGCGTCGCGTAATAGAGAGGCATGCCATCGGTGGCACCAACGAGACGGGCGATCGAGCCGTCTTCCATCTTGAGTTGGGCCGGCACGCCAGACATGACGAAGTCAGAAACGATCGAGGCCTGTACCTCGGCGTACTGAGCGAAGGCCGGGCGGGCCGTCTGAGCGGCTGTTTCTACGGTGAAAGTTGCGAGCGCCAACACGACGGCCAGTGTGATGCGAGCCGTTCTCTCTGCTGCGTTTCGTGCGCTGATAAACATTGGTTTCCCCCTTGGAATCAGTGCCGCTTTTGCGTCCCCCCGGACAGCGGCTGTGTGCCTTCTTGCGTTGATTCCAAGTTGGGGGAATGGCCTGTTTTCCCTTGAAGGAGCAAGGCCTAAGCGGGCGTGAGAGGAGGGGCGTTTGTAGCGTCGGAGAGGCCGGCCCAGGCGCGTGAGAAGGCAGCGGTTCGGCGCGTGAGACCGAATGCAAGCGCGGGGTCAGAAAAGCAGAGGGAATGCGTCGGCGAACGGTCCGCGTGTTTGTCCGGCAGGCTCTATCCCTTTTGTGCGACAGGATCGCGTAGGCATGTCAGACCGATTTGGAGGGATAGCGTAGGTCCTAGGGCACGAGGCGTGAGGTGATCACCGCGTGCAAGGGCGTCAGAGATCTAGGCTGAGGCCTGTAGGTCTTTGCCTACTCGGCGCGTTGGCCTTGAACAAAACAGAGGGCGTCGTGTACCTTGGGAGCAGCAGTTGCCCATGCGCAATCTGCCTTCGTCTGCGGCCCTGTATTCCATCTGGCCATTCCACACTCCGGCCTGGGCCGTCCGCGGATAAGATTTCGTCATGCCGTCGGTACTGTGTCGGCGTTTTTTGCTGCGTTCACCACACGCGCAGCCCGTTCTCCTTCCCCGGGGCCTCCGGTCCTCACGAGATGTCACAGTCTGTGCCTGATCTTCTCGGTCCTGCTGTCATGCCGGTCTACCTCGTCTTGGACGAGGCGGGCCGCGTCGTGAAGGCTGATCAGGCTGCGGATCGTCTGCTCGGCCGTTCCGTTGTCGGCGAGCCATTGTCCAGCCTCATTTCGGAGGTCGACCGGCCACGCCTTCCCAGTTTGCTGAGGTGGGGGAAGCGTGGGATGGCGCAGGCTGAGCTAGAGATTGGGCCGGCTGCTACGGCTGTTGATGCTGTGTTTTATGCCGCCCACATGGGGCCGTCGAAAGGCGTGGGTGTCATGCTGACGCCTGCGGGGATTGAGCCGGCTCCTACCTTGCCAAGCCCGAGCGAGCGTCAGGTAGCGTTCGAATCGGCCGAGTTGCTTGGAGAGCCGGCCGGCCACGAATTGGACAAGCTGACTGCGTTGGCGACTCAGATCGTGGGAGCTCCGGTGTCTCTGGTGACGCTGGTCGACGTTCAGCGTGGCCGGCAGGTGTTCAAGAGTGCAACGGGCCTCGGTGAGCCTTGGGCCTCCGCTGGCCAGACGCCGCTTTCTCATTCGTTTTGCCAGCATGTAGCGGCTACCAGCCGGCCGCTGATCGTGTCCGACGCCCGCGAACATCCGCTCGTTCAGGAGAATCAGGCCATCGAAGACCTGAGCGTCGTGGCCTACCTAGGGATACCGATCTGGGCGGCAGACGGCACGCCCATCGGGTCGTTCTGCGCCATTGATAGCGAGCCGCGGGTCTGGACAGCCGAGGAGCAGGAGATGCTCACGACGCTGGCCGAGGCCGCGACCTCGGAGATCGCTCTACGGTATCACCGGGATGTGGCCGAGCGGGCGCAGCGCCGGCTCCAGGCGCAGTCTGCCCAACTCGAAACGATCTTCGATTCGCTGCCCATCGCCCTGACGCTGATCGATGCCGACGCGCGGATCTTGCGCGTCAACCGCTCCGAGGAACACGTGGCTGAGTTGGACCGTGCCGCCTTGGAAGGCCGTTCGATGAAGGAGATCGTCCCGAACGCGTGGCAGGTCATCGAACCCCTGTTCGCCCAGGCGCTTGCCACCGGAGAGCCGGCGCAAGACGAGTACGTGCCCATCCTGTCTTCAGGCACCCGGCACATGCGTATCACGGTCGTCCCGCTTCCCGATGGAGCCGGCGGGCGGGCCGTGATCATCGCTGAGGACGTGACGGACGCGCACGAGGCCGAGCAGATGCACCTCCAGAACGAGCGCGCGCTCAACCTCGTTGTCCAAGGGCTCAAGCAGGCATCGGCGCGTGATCAGGAGCAACTCCGGCAATTGGCCAAAGATGCCGCCACGGCCGAGCAACGGGAGCGCGAACGGATCGCCTCGCTGCTGCACGATGAATTGCAGCAGGTTCTCTATGCGGCGACCATGCGCCTGACTCAAGCCGCTCGGCGGGCACCAGACACTACGGCATCCGAACTCGAAGCGATCAAAACGTCGCTCACGGAGGCGGTCGAACTGACGCGAGGGCTTGCCATAGAGCTGGATCCTCCCGTGGTCAGGGAAGGGACGCTCTCGGACGCGTTGGCGTGGCTGGCCGATCAGATGAGCCGCCGGCACGGCTTGGCGGTCTCTCTAGACGTTCCCGATCAAACGGACGCGGCGGACCGGGCACAGCGAATCCTGCTGTTTCGGGCCGTGCGGGAGCTCCTGTTCAACGTCGTCAAACATGCCGGCACGCCGGAGGCTCGGGTGAGTGCTGAGACCTCGTCAGACAAATTGGTCGTCGAGGTCTCAGACGCTGGACACGGATTCGACCTCGATACGACCCCGCGTGGTATCGGGATGCGGGCCGTTCAGGAGCGCGTGCGCGTAAGTGGGGGCACGCTTGAGATTGACTCGGCCGTTGGCAAGGGCAGCCGCTTTCGGTTCACGGTGCCGTTGCCGAAAGCCGCTCGCCGCCGGGCCGAGGCCAGGCTATCGGGGCGCGTCCACCGCATCGCGTTGGTGGAAGACAACCCCGTCGTGCGGAAAGCTTACACCGTGTTGCTCGATGGGGAGCCTGATCTGGAAATCGCCGGCGAAGCAGGTTCCGGCGAAGAGGCAATGGCGCTGGATTTGTCCAACATCGACCTGGCCGTCGTCGATGTCTCCTTGCCAGACACGAGCGGCATCGAACTCGTCCGCCAACTCCGCGCCGAGTATCCAAACCTCAAAGTCCTCGTCTCTTCTGGCTACGAAGCCTCCCTCTACCGGAACCACGCCGAACGGGCCGGCGCCTCTGGCTACGTAGACAAGCTCCTCGCCGATATGGAACTGGTAGACACCATCCGGGACGTGTTGGGGTAGAGGCGTAGAAGGGTGGTCAGGAGGACGAGTGGATGGGCACCGTCAGCTGATAGATCTAACTGCTCGTCAGCCCTTCTTCCTGATCACGCTTCCACCCGTACGCGACCAGAGCAAAGCGATCAATCGCCATTCAGTGTGTACGTGCGGAGCTTGTAGGCAAGCTCGTGGGCACGTTTGAGGCGGGTCTCGGAGCGCTTGGCGCTGTTTACATGGTGGGTCAGGGAGCGCTGTTTACCGGGTGTCATGGCCTCGAAACGTGCGCGGGCCTCGTCGTCTTGCGCAAGGGCGGCGGCTAGCTCTTCCGGAACATCGACGTGGTCCGGGTTGGGGTCCGACATGATGTCGACGGTCACGAAATCGCCCTCGGAGGCTTTCAGGTCACGAAGGAGCCGGCGGCTG